>JAAHHL010000060.1 GCA_010672185.1 Caldora sp. SIO3E6
TACAGCTTTGGCTCTTGGTAGAATCACTACCAAACAGATTCAGTCAGCCACTGCGGATTTACAAACCCAATTTGACGCTGTCTGTCAGGGTAATCTCAATGCTCACGCTACGGTGTACTCAGAAGACGAATTTGGTCAGTTGGCGGCGGGATTCAACCAAATGGCACGGGTTATTCTGACTACTACTAGTGAAGCCCAAAGGAAAGCAGAAGAACAAGAACAGGCGAAAGAAGACTTACAACGTCAAGTAATTCGCTTGTTAGATGACGTTGAAGGAGCTGCTAGGGGAGACCTGACGGTACAAGCAGAAGTGACAGCGGACGTTTTGGGAGCCGTTGCGGACTCCTTTAATTTGACCATTCAGAACCTGCGGGAAATTGTACAACAAGTGAAGCGGGCAGCTCAGGATGTTACTAGAGGTTCCACGGATAGTGAATCATTTGCCCGTAGTTTGTCTAGTGACGCTTTAAGGCAAGCTGAAGAATTAGCAGTTACCCTTAATTCGGTTCAGGTGATGACTGACTCGATCCAGCGGGTGGCTGAGGCTGCTAGAGAAGCAGAGGAAGTGGCTCGTTCCGCATCGGCAACCGCTCTGAAAGGGGGTGAGGCAGTAGAACGTACCGTGGCAGGTATTTTACAAATCCGAGAAACAGTAGCAGAAAGTACCAGAAAAGTCAAGCGTCTAGCGGAGTCATCCCAGGAAATTTCTAAAATTGTAGCAGTAATTTCCACGATCGCTTCTCGCACAAACTTGTTGGCTCTCAATGCTAGTATTGAGGCGGCAAGAGCTGGAGAAGCTGGTCGAGGCTTTGCCATTGTTGCTGATGAAGTGCGACAGCTGGCAGATAGATCAGCCAAGGCTCTCAAGGACATTGAAGCCATTGTGTTACAAATCCAGAGTGAAACTGGCTCAGTGATGACAGCAATGGAAGAAGGTACGCAGCAGGTAATTGACGGGACAAAACGGGCAGAACAGGCGAAGCGAGCCCTGGAAGATATTATTCAAGTATCAAATCGCATTGATGCCTTAGTCCGTTCGATTACAGCTGATACCGTAGAGCAGACGGAAACATCCCGTGCTGTAGCCCAGGTAATGCAATCTGTGGAGTTAGCTGCTCAAGAAACCTCACAGGATGCTCTGAGGGTATCTGGCTCACTACAAAATCTGGTAGGAGTCGCACGGGATCTGCTAGCTTCTGTTGAGCGCTTTCGTGTGGAATCCAATGAGGGTAAGTAGGGCTTGCCTCATCAAGTCGATTGACGCGGGTTTTGAAGTAATAAGTAATAAGTAATAAGTAATAAGTAATAAGTTAAGAGTTCAGGAGGAATTTTCTGATAAAAGTGCAAGGTTTTTGAACTAAAAAATACCATTTCCTTGCACTTTGCGAGACAAAAAACGATTGAAAGCCTTCTCTGGCATGGGGCTTACACACTTATGCAGCAAACCCTAAGTAGAGGTGTTAGGTGTTAGGTGTTAGGTTGAATCTCAATTCCCAATTCCCCAATTCCCAATTCCCAATTCCCAATTCCCAATTCCCAATTCCTATGAGTAAAACAGCTACTAGTTCCGGTTTCGGGTTGTGGGCTGAACGCCTGTTAGCAGCGATTTTCTTAGCTGGCCAAGTGATACTCCATATCCTGAAAGGAAAAATTCATAAAGGCAATACCTTTAACCAAATGGCAGTAGCTGGTCCAGAGTCACTGATGATTGCTATGCTCACTGCTACGGTTATCGGTATGGTGTTTACCATTCAGGTAGCACGAGAATTTATCAACTTTGGTGCTGCCAATCTGGTAGGAGGAGTTTTGGCTTTAGCTTTGACTCGTGAACTCTCACCAGTGTTGACGGCAGTAGTTTTGGCAGGCAGAGTAGGTTCAGCATTTGCGGCGGAAATTGGTACGATGCGGGTAACGGAGCAAATTGATGCTCTTTATATGCTTAAAACTGACCCTATTGATTACCTGGTAATTCCTCGCGTTATTGCTTGCTGTCTGATGCTGCCAATCTTGACGATTATTTCGATTATCCTCGGCATGGTTGGGGGATTGTTTATTGCTACTGGTAATTACGGTATTTCTGCTAGAGAATTTCTGGATTCGGCTCAGCAACTTCTAAGTATCTGGGATTTGTGCTCCGCTGCTCTTAAAGCCCTTTGTTTTGGGGCGTTAATTGCAGTTATTGGTTGTAGTTGGGGGTTAACCACAACTGGTGGAGCCAAAGGAGTGGGACAATCTACTACTACTGCTGTGGTTACTGCTTTGCTGGCAATATTTATATCTAACTTTTTCTTATCCTGGGTAATGTTTCAAGGTACTGGTAATTCATTGCTTTGACGTTTAGTAAAGCTTGACAATCAGCCGAAGACCAGCGGGGCTGGTGACAGCCTCGCTGAGTTTAACTCACATCTTGCACTATGCATCATGAATACTAAATAGGGCTTGCTGAATAACTGTGGAAGCCATGCCAGACAAGCTTTTCAATCGTTTTCAGTCTAGCAAAGTGCAAGGAAATGGCATTTTTTAGTTCAAAAACCTTGCACTTTTACCAGAAAATTCCTCCTGAACTCTTAACTTATTACTTATTACTTATTACTTATTACTTCAAAACCTGCGTCAATCGACTCGATGAGGCAAGCCCTAAATAAAAGGTGTTAGGTATTAGGTATTAGGTGTTAGGTAAGAGAATTTTTAAGCAATTTCCCAGTTTACACCCTAATTAATGGGATATTTTGGGTAATAACTCTAATTTACTTGTTTTTTCTCAACCTAAAACCTAAAACCTAAAACCTAAAACCTCAATCCTGAGATATTTTCAGCCATAGTGCAAGATCTCAGTTTAATATGGGTGAACGAAATTTTGGTTGGGATTTCAATTCTCGGCGTCTCCGCGTCTCCGTGTCCCCGCGTCCCCGCGTCTGCTTATTGATTGTTCCCCCAACCCTTTTTTCGCTCACCCGTTTAATATGCTGGCGATCGCCTACGGCATCAGCTTACCCTGAGTACACTTCCGCCTCAAGTTAATTGAGCAAAGACAATTGTGCAGCTTTCTGATTGACAATGTATTGGACAGGCTTCTTAGTCTTAATTATCTTACCCTCCTCTAGAGCTTTCTTTAACCAATTCCGCATTTGTCCCAGTTGGATATCCAGAGATTTAGCAAGAGTTTGGTCATCCTTTGGCTGTTCTAAATGACTCAGAATAATTGGTAAAACTGTTTGGTAAATAATATCTTTTGAACTAGCTGGAATAACTTCTAAATGACCATTTTTCAGTTTGCTTTGTTCATGCTCCCCACCATTTATCACTTGCTCCGGTGTTGAATCTACTTCAGTCTTGCTTGATTTAACCTCAGAAGTTGTAATTTCCAAAAGCTCTTTCAAGGAATTATGCCAAGGTTCTTGAGGAAAAATCTTGGCTCCCTGTTTAAGCAGTTGTCGATTTCCCTCTAGTATAGTTTCCTGTATCCGCACAAAAACAGGAGTACTCCTAATTTGCTCCAGTGCCTCCACCGCACCTGCCCAAGTTCCACCCTTACCATGAGAGGAACTAACCACAAGGGCATAATCTGCCAAAGCATAGATATATTTGTTTCGCCCCATCGCATTGCCAACAAAAAAGCCAACATCAGGATCGTAGGGAGAAACCAAAGCGAGTCTCCCTTCTCGGATACTTTGGCGATACTTTCCAGCCACAGCCTCTCTAGTTAAGCAACCAGCCAAAACACCGACAGCCGTTCCTCCTGCTTCTAATGCCCCCAACATTGAGGCTTGATCTACTCCTCGTGCCCCACCAGAAATCACTTGTATTCCTTGTTTAGCGCAAGTCTGCACAACTGTGCGAGTATAATTTAGGGTTTGTTCATCGACATCACGAGAACCGACAACTGCTAACCCACCTTGAGTCAGCAGTTCGATATTGCCAACTCCATAGAGAATTGCAGGTGCTGAATATTTCAGTTTCTGTTTAAGATATTTAGGATATTGTGCGTCAGCTCGTCCTAGCACCCATAATCCCTTATTCGTCCACTTCTCCACTGCCAGACTTAGCATCATACCCCGTTCTAGTAGAGCAACCAGCCGCTTGGAGTCAAGCTTACCAATAGTAGTTTGGGGCAATCGCTCTTTAAGTATGGGATTGAGCAAATCTTCCGGACTCATTTCCTCAGCAAGCAACCAACTTGCTACGGTATTATACTCACCAAGTGTCAGTGGTTGAGGTTCTGCTTTGCGGTTTTGACCAAAGCTGGCACACAACAGCAGAATTGCCTGAGTATCTGGTGACAGCCTATGGGTTAACATGATGTTCTATCCTGTTTTTTCTATAGAATTAAGTGCTAGTGCTAGAGGAAAAACCTGACCACTGCCAGAACGACGTAACAATGCGGCAATCACGGTAAACGTCCAGCGCGAATCCACCATATCATCAACTAGGAAAACAGATCCGCTCATTCCTTGCCAAGAGTCAACTGCGAATGCACCATCTAAATTATGAGCTTGTTGATAACTGTTGCTCATCGTTTTCTGGGGTTGGTTTTGGCGAACTTTCCGCACAACTGGCACAAAAGATAAACCTAACATCTGCCCGAGGCGTTGAGCAAAATTAGGTACTAATTCTTGATGACGAAGGGAAGGTACGCAAGTAACCCAAGAGGGAAAAGGCTGAGGTTGCCAGCGTTGAATCATCTCAAAGGCACCCTGTACTAAAGCATCATCAAAACGATTATCCTGATATTTACCTTGTCTGACTAATTCTCCCCATCCCGCATCACCCCATAATGATAAAGCCCTTCCTTCTTCTGCCTGTAAATTAGCTCGAATATTTCCAGAAAAACTATAACCTTGCAAGGCTTGGGATGGCCATTTTTTGCGAGGTTCAATGATTTGGTCACTGCGACGTAGATACTGAATCGCTTGATTGACTCGTTCGATTGAGTAGGTTTCTGGCAATAATGGATGTCCCACACATACAGCACATTTTCCACAAGGAATTGGATTAGGGTCATCTAACGCTCTAGCAAGAAAACTCATCAAACATTGTTGACTTGCCATGT
Organism: Caldora sp. SIO3E6; assembly: GCA_010672185.1. Classification (GTDB taxonomy): domain Bacteria; phylum Cyanobacteriota; class Cyanobacteriia; order Cyanobacteriales; family Coleofasciculaceae; genus Caldora. Next base: position 5,051 of record JAAHHL010000060.1, read on the forward strand.
ATGCTTGCATTTGAGCTTGTTCTTGGCGGCGAATTTGGGTTAATTGTTCAATTTTTTGAGTGTCAGGTTGATAATTAATCGGCGTAGCATACCATTTTGATTTTTGCTTAGTGACAGGTGCAGGTGATTCCAGTGAAAGCAGTTTCAACACCTTATCAATTTGTGCCCTGGAAAGATTCAATTGTTGTTCTAGTTGAGGAATAGAACAACCATCATCAGCTTGATTTAAGGCGTACAATACCTGCTGAGTATGAGCTTCTGGAGGAAATGCAGTTTGGATAAAATAATTCGTAATATCGTTATCTTCATTACCACTTAAAAGAATTCCATAGGCTTGTTCAACAGCTCTTCCAGCTCGTCCTACTTGCTGATAGTAGTGGACAACAGAACCAGGGCGCTGGTAATGAATGACAAATCTTAAATCAGGCTTATCAAAACCCATTCCTAAAGCAGTTGTTGCCACTAAAACTTTTATTGTGTTATTAATCAGTTGGTCTTCTAAGACTTCGCGCTCGGCATTATCTAGCTGACTATGATAAGCTTTTGCCTCAACTTTCTGAGTCTTTAACCAAGTGGCAACTCGTTCAGCATCTCTAACAGTCAGAGTATAAATAATGCCGCTCCCAGGGATTTTAGGAATATTTTCAGCCAACCATGCCATGCGTGCTGCCGGACTGGGAAGATAAATATTTTGCAGTTTTAAACTGTCTCGAATTAGGGAACCTCTAAGTACCTGTAGGTTTGAACCAAGTTGAGCGACAATATCATCAACAACACGGTTATTAGCTGTAGCTGTTGTAGCAAGAGTTGGAATATTTTGAGGTAGAGCCGTAAAATCCGAACAATTCGCCGATAGTCAGGGCGAAAATCATGTCCCCAATCAGAGATACAGTGTGCTTCATCAACCACAAATAAACCAATTCGTTGAGATATGGGTAACAGAATGGTTTCCCGAAATTCTTGATTCGCCAATCGTTCGGGAGAAATCAGTAGGATATCTACCTTTCCTGTGAACAACTGATTCTGTACATCTTCCCACTCATCTTTATTACTAGAGTTAATCGTGGCAGCTCTAACACCAATTCGTTCTGCTGCCGCAATTTGGTTGCGCATCAGAGCCAATAGTGGTGAAATGAGCAGGGTAGAACCAGCACCTTGATCTCGTAGTAGACGAGTGGCGAGGAAATAAACTAAGCTTTTGCCCCAACCAGTACGTTGTACGACGAGTAGACGGGATTGATTCTCGATCAAAGCTGCGATCGCTTCCCATTGTCCATCTCGAAAGTTAGCAGTTGGGTTGTTAAGAGCTTGGCACAGAAGTAATAATGCCCGATGCTTAAGTACTGTTGACATACTTCAATACTCTCATATTTTTACTCAAAACTCTTACCCTCAACAGACCAGCGTTTGAGGCTAATGATTGCATTTAACCTTATTTTGTGCAATCATTCTTTTATAATAGGAAAAGTGTACGTCATATAAACTCCCTTTGCCACCTCTGTGTCTTTGTGGTTCTTCCTTCTAATACCTGTCGTTACCGTCGGAGGGCGTAGCATTTGGATAGGTACACTTGGGTTTATGGGGTTAAATTATCGCCCAAATGCTACGCCCCTACATCCCTCAATATGCGATCGCACGTACCTAATTTAAATAGAAAATCGAATAATGACGACAGTAGTTTAAGGATGTACGAAATATTTATCGTCGTCAAAGACTCTATACACCACAAATTCGGTGGAGTTTGCAGCAACTTATCAAGCTGAATAAGGTTTCTTGGTCAAGGATTTTTGATAAACGAGAGAATTAGGCTATGACCGCAGATCATTGGATGCATATTTTAGAAGCGAACAAACTGATGCACTCACCGGAAGAAGTAGCTGCTTTTGAACATGCTTTAACTCAAATTGCCGAAAATTGACCCAAGGAAAACTTACCAGCTTTACATCTGATTCTAGACGATCGCTGTGAACAGCCTGAAGTAATGTTTAGCCTGGTTCATTTTCTCGAATCTTGTGCCCTTGATGAGCAAGTACAAGCTTTTATCAGCGTTATTCCTCAATTAATTGCTGTTGCTCCAGATTGGACAAGAATCCTTCATACTCGCATTTTAAATGATGAGGCGGCTTGCCGTTGCTATCAGGAGAATTTACAGGCAATGAATGCTTAATCTCCCCACTTTATTCGGCAATTGCTGGAAGAAAATGCAACGTCTCGCTTGAGCACACAAGTAATTAAAATTTAGTAGATTGATTGCGTTTAAACTTATTTTGTGCAATTATCTTTTTATAATGGGAGAAGTGTGCGTCATATAAACTCCCTTTGCCACCTCTGTATCTTTGTGGTTCTTCCTTCTAATACCTGTCGTTACCGTCGGAGGGCGTAGCATTTGGATAGGTACACTTGGGTTTATGGGGTTAAATTTTCGCCCAAATGCTACGCCCCTACATTCTCAAATCTACAGCCAATTGCCTACTACAACATAACCTGCCCAGAAAATAGGGTGTTCTGGTCTGTAAGGTATTATCTTATCCTCCCGAGTGTACTCAAATTCGTTATTCAACATATTGAGTTGAGCGCGGCGCAGTGCTTCTGCTAGAGTCAAATCTGGCTCATTAGAAAGCTCCTGATAAAACTTGCTCATTACTTCGGTAGCAGTTTCATCCTCTACTCGCCATAAGGTAGCAACAGTACTACTGACTCCTGTCCTAACCGCAACTCCTGCTAAGCCAAGGACTGCTCTGTCATTTCCAACAGAAGTTTCACAGCTACTAAGTACCAGTAATTTAATGGGGTCAGAGTTTCTTTCTTGTAGCAAATCCTCAAACTCTTGAAATTTGATAACTTCTTTTTCAGTTCCCTTTTCAGTTTCTATTTCCCGAATTTCTATTTGGGTGTTTTCTAAATCAGGGCTAAATTTACCATGAGTTGCTAAGTGAACTATATCAAAGGAAGATTGTAATTCCGTTTCTAGATTTTTTTTTGTAAATTTTTTTGTCGAGTTGTTTGTCGGATTGTCTGTCCGAAGTTGTACCTTGTTGCGGAAGTTCATTGCAATATTGTCTAATTCTTTCTTTACTGCCGGTAATTGTTTCTCATTGCCACCAAGTAAAATTTTAGGATTCTTTTTGTTGCTCCAAGGTTGAGTATTAGTGAGCTTTAATCCTGGTAAGAGGGCAATACTGTATTTTTCGATAAGATATTCATCACCATCGTGTAATGCTGCTAGGGGTATATTGCGTAGTTCTCTGTCAGGAATAAATACTAAGGTTCCTCCCTGTAAATTTTTCAATTCTGTCTCAATAGGTTGGATTAGCCAATTGTATAATTGTTGTAGTGGTGGATTAAGCTCTGCTTCGCTAGTTAACTCATTATCTCTTAGTTTATTGGCTCTATCTTGCAAATTGATTGTCTCGTCTAGAATATTGCGTGACTTGATGTAAATAATATTTCTCAGCTTTTCGATATTTGAGTTGAATTCTGATTTGGGTATTCTTTTACTGTGATAATTGATTCTTTTTTGTGGAAATTTTAGCAGAACCACTAGGCGAACATTTTCTTCTTCATCCAAAACAATTGGGTAGATAATTGCTGAATTTTTATTGTCATCAATCAACTTATCAATGTTATCAATCAACTTATCAATATCTACTTCATCTTGTTCTTCAAGAAAACAGGGGTCTTGGAAGTAATTCTCTAATTCTGCTACTCGCAGAGACTCAATCACATCGATCGCTTTTTTGATATCATCATTATCTTCTGTCTCGAATTGAGCTTTATCTATTAACTTTGTAGCCTTAGTTCCATTGCTCTTTTCGGGTAGCAGCAATCCTACTAAATCTCGATAAACTGGTTCAAACTCTTCCTTGAAGTCAAACTGTAAATTCTTACTATTTTGAATTATATCTTTACGTAAAATTTTAAGATTATTAAATGCTTTTTTATAATAAAGCTTTGCTTCACTAAGCTCTCCTTGCTTCTTCAAAATACGTCCTAACTGCCAGTTAAGAATATAGTTAATGTAAGGCTCACGTTTACCTTCTTGACCTTGTTTATCGGTTATTTCTAGAGCTGCTCTAGTATAAATGTTAGCTTTACCATAAGCCTTCTCTTGTTCAGATATTTTACCTAAATTTCCTAGAAAAAATGCTTGAGATCTCGGATCTATTGATTTTAATTTTTCTGAATAATTACTATCTTTTGCAAAAATTTGTTCTAAATTTATCAACAAGTTCAAACTAGAAAATGTTTTTCCCTCACCTGTTTGGAGATTAATGTTTTTAGCTAAAATATCAGTAAATTTTAGGAAAAAATCAATATTTGACTTAGATAGAGGAGCTTCTGGATCAATTCGGTAAGATACTTTTTGGTCAATTTCATAAATTAAGTTTTGTAATTTCTCATCTAACTCTGGCTTGATTGAGTCCTCCCATTCTACATAGGTTGATATAACTTTTTCTTTTGTTTGCTCTCGTGGTTCTATTTCCTTAGCTTTGTTGATTGCTTTTTCCAGATTTTTTTGAATATCTATAAGAAGGCTCAGTTGATTTAACTGTGCCTTAATTTCAGTTGCAAAAATAACTGATTTTTTTGCTTCTTCATAAGAATCTATAGCTAACTGATAGTAACCACCACCTATAGTATTATTGCACTCTTCTGTGGCATTATTTTTATCTGCTTGGCATTCTTGAATATAGGTTAGAATGTCTGTCAATTCGTTGACTTTTTCTTCCTTATATTCAGCCTCTTCTTTGGCTAATTTCCTAATAAGCTCTTCAGGGCTTTCTTGCTCATTAACTTTTTTTCTACCAGCAGAGACTTGGGTATTACCAATATCAAGAAAAATAGAACCTTCATCTAAAGATGAGTGGGTTTGGGCATATTGTAAACTTTTCTTCAGTACTTTGACGGATTCATCAAATTCCCCCAGTTCCCGCAGAACTTTTCCTAAACTTTGTAAAGCTTGAGCTTCAGTAGCAGAACTAGGTCGCTCTTGAACAACTTCTTCTATTCTGTCTTTAAAATCTTCCTTTTTTGGAAAATCCGACTGACGTAAATAATTAGGTTGCCTCTGGATTAATTTTTTTCTTTCTGTACAGTCTTTAGCGTGGAGCTCAAGTCCATCAACCAAGGTGTTGAATGCCATTCTGTCAAAACCTAAAATACGTAAGGCTTCGGCTCTTTCAGTAAGGCTCTTGAGCATATTCTCTGGCTCACATTTTTCTCCTTTTAAGAAGCTTTGAGCTGCTTCTAACCACTTTTCTTCCGCTTTGCCAAACTCACTATCCTTAGAAAATTTCAGAGCTTCCTCTACTAATTCCATAGCCTCACTATTTTGAGAAGTGGTTTGCGGTTCTTGTGCTATTTGATAAGCCGACAAAGCAGGAAGACTCAAAGCCGAGGTGAAACCAAACAAAGCCGAGAGTATAAACAGCAAAGCCCGACGAGATATTAAACTTCGACCCGTCCTCGCATCCCCGCGTCTCCGCGTCTGCTGATTATTCCGGTAAGCCCTAACAGTTCTCAAAAGGAAAAACTGTACTCTAAGGATAAGTAAACGCCATTTTCTTGCCATGAATCGTCCTCAAAAGAATCAATATTTACTAAGGGAATACCCCAATCTAAACGAATATTCAGAGCGTGATTATCAAATAATTCTTGTTCCCACTGTAGTCCCAAACCAGTACCTACCAAAGCATTTGGACTAGGATTACTGCGATTAGAATTGTTCCAGCCCACACCAAAGTCCACAAAGGGGGCAACCTGCAACTTTCCGCTTATTCCCTCTATTTGGAATACAGGTATTCTCCACTCTGCTGAGAAAACTGCACCATTGTCTGTCAGGAGTATATCCTGACGATAGCCCCGCACAGTGCTCTGACCACCATAAGTAAACTGTTCTAAAGAAACCAGGGAGTCCAGGGTAAGCTGTATATCGGAACGAAACAATAGGGAAGAACCAGGAAACAGTCCTTTGCCTGATTGATTTAACTGACTCAACCAAAAAAATTGACCTCGCCAGACAAAAAACTGTCCATCAGGAGCATTTTCATTGTTAGTAGCATCAAAAGCATCAATACCCAGGCTAAACTCGGAACGAGCAGCTAGGGCTTGTTGGCGAGTACGTTGATTGTATTCCTGGAAAAAACGCAGTGCGGTAATGCGGGTTCTGCCTTGGGCGTCTGCTCCTAAAGAGAGGGGGAATTCGACTCCTAATAACGAGCCATCACTGACTCTGCGATTGGCAGATACACCCACAAACAAATCTCGTATCACCTTATCTGTCGTTTGGCGAATAATCGGCTGTCGAAAACTCAGATCAAAATCGTGAGATACTACTTCAATATCTAAGACATCAAAAGGTTCCTCGATAATGTTACTGCGGGCGTAACGATAGGTAGCGCTAAGGGTACTATTATCGGAGTTGACCGGAACAGTATAGTTAAGTTGCACCTCATTGCTACCATCAGTATTGGCATAAACAAACCTAGCTTCATCCCCTAATCCCAGAACATTGCTATGGGTGAACTGTGCCTGACGACGAAAACTGCCAACGCTAGGGTTACGATTATTGTCCAGGATTAATGTACCATTAAAAGCAGGAGCTTCTGTAACATTGACCGTAAGTATACTGAAACCATAACGAGGACTAGTGGATAGTTCCGCTGAGATGTTTTCAATTAGAGGGTCTCGTCGCAGTAGTTGCAGGGCATTTTGTAATCGGTCTACATTTAGTGCGGTATCTTGATCCGCACTCAAGCGATCGCGTATATAATTCTCTAAGCGCTTCGTACCAATTACGTTAATTGCTTCTAAGCCACCCTCAACAATCCGAATCGTAATATCACATTCCTCTCCCTGACAGTCCCCCAGGTTTTGTTCGGGAAGATAAGCTCCAGAAGTATCATACCCCTGCTTGAGATAGAGCCCAGTAATAAATGCAGTAGCATCAAGCAGTTGGTCAAAGGTAATATTGTCTCCAGTAGATAGATCTAATTCCTCTTGGAGGTATTCTTCTAATTTCTCTTGAAGGTATTCTTCTGTAAAAATCGTTAGGTTGCCCTCAAACTTAAATCCACCAACTCGGAAGCTTTTTTCATCTCCGGAGGAAGGGTTAGAGTTGGGTTGAGTTGTAGGCTCTACCTGGAGTAGTTCCTCTTCCGCAGCCGGAAGTTCTTCAATGGGGACTTGAGAAGAGTCTACAGTCTCCGAAGACTGGGCTGTTGCTACTGAGCATCTCAATAGTGAAGTAAGGACAAACAAACTGCCCACTGGCAACAGCATCACCAAGGCTGATAATTGTTTTTTAACTATCATGAATGACAATCTGCTGAAGTGGACAAAGGCTTTTGAGGGTGAGTAAGGACTTCGGCGGTGAAAATTACTTCTCCCTGCTCATTGACATACCAACCTTGAGCCGGAAGGGGAAGTTGCTCTTGAGTTGCCGGTTGTTCTACTTCAAGGGAGGTACTGTCGGTATTGTCTGGACGCTCGAAAGCTACAATATCACTGCCCAATGGCTCGCTAGTACTTGTAGGAAGTCCTCCGCGTCCAACTATAATAAACTTGTTTTCCGTATCCCCCTGTTTAGTTTCGCAAACTTGAGCCACCAAATCTTGCGGATCCAGAAAATCTTCTGAAGGATCGAAGACTTCCAGTTGGGTTTCTGGCGTGTTTAACTCCACTTCACCATCAATGCCTAAATCGGAAGCTGCGGTAATATCGCAGTCACTACAGTTAAATATTTCTCTAACATTGATCAAGATCCTTCCCCCATTCCCCTGAAAGGCATTAGAGGTAATATCGCTATTGGCTAACAACAGCACAAAGTCAGCGGGGTCAAGGTTTTTTCCGGTAATGGTGATATTGCCCCCATCTCCAACTCCGCCACCGTTGGTAGATATCTGACTATTGTTACGCAAGATAGCATTTTTTACCCTGATGGTAATGTTACCCACAGTACCCAATGCCGTTGTCCCGGTGATAAAACCATTGTCCATCCTGAGGGTATGAGCCATGATATCGAGGTTTCCCACGGCTCCTGAACCCGTGGTACTGACAGAGATAGCCGCCCCTTCTCGTATATCTAGGAGCTTGGTATTAACCGTGAGACTTCCTCCATCCCCACTAGCTACGTTGCCACCGAGGTTAGCGTCTCCAGCCCCAGTACCAACAAATAAACTGCTGAGTTCCTCTCCGGATTGAGCAAACAAGCCACTTTGAAAAACTCGACCATCCGATGTGGTGAAGGAACCACTTAATTCAATCGATTCTGAAGCATTGACAACTAAGTTAGCTCCCCTGCCACCGGGAACTCCGTTTTGTCCTCCTCCACGAGTAGCAGTGGAGACTCTAGCTCCATCCCTAACTATGAGCCGAGGTGTAGTGATCGTCAAGCTGCTGACTGAAGCATCCCCAGTGCCATTAGTGGCTGCAAATAAACCACTGCGACTAAACTGATTGAGATCATTGGGATTGGTAGCCGCTCCCAGTAGTTCTATCGATTCACTGGCGTTGACTGTCAGGTTCCCCGGTATACCAGAATTGTTTTGTCCGAGTAAGCTGACGGAAACATCAGCTCCGTCCCTAGTAACCAGTTGTCTAGTATTAATATTAATATCGCCAGAGTTGCCATTTCCCCTGGCTCTAGCGGATATTGTGCTAAATTCTAATCGCCCCTGACTATTCAAAGCAGAACCGCTTACTTCTACAGTGTCAGAGTTAACAAAAATATCTCCTCCATTCCCAGAACCAAAGGAGGTGGTAGAAATTTCTGCACCATCACGAACAATTAGTTGCTCTGCATTAATAACACTGATATTGCCGCCATTACCTGCGGCATCTTGGGCATTAAGAGGTGTGCCTCCTGGGGTGAATATACCACTGAGTTGTTCTCCGGATTGGGCAAACAAGCCACTATTAAAAGTTTGACCATCTCCAGAGATAAAGACACCACTCAACTCAATCGATTGAGCATTAACAATAACATTGCCTCCATCACCTGCAGAAACACTATCTTGTTCTGGTCCCCTAGTAGAAGTGGAGATTCTTGCTCCATTGAGGATCGTTAGCTGAGGTGTGTTAACAGTAATATTACTATTTCCCGCATCTCCGATACCGCTGTTGGCAGCAAATAAACCACTGCGACTAAATTGACTAGGATTGAAGCCATTAAAGCCAACACCATCGAGTTCTACTGTTTCGCTGGCATTAACTGTAATATTTCCTGGGATACCAGGACCACCCACCAGGAGAGAGCTAACGGAGACATCACCACCATCTCGAATGGATAACTTTTTTGTATTGATGTTGACGTTTCCCGCATTACCATCACGATTCGACCTAGCTGATAAGGTGCTGAAGACGATATTGTTATTAATATCTAAAGCCGAACCAGTAATTTCCACTAACTCAGTGGTGTTTACTTGCACATTTCCAGCGGGATTGGAGCTATCAGTATTAGCGCTAATTTGGGAGCCTTGGGTTACCCTTAGCTGTCTAGCCTGGATATTAATATCGCTGCCACCACTAGTACTAACTACCGCTTGCTGAGAAAGATTGATATCTTGGAAGTTCTCCACTCCAGCATAATCTAAAGATAAATTATCGCCATTGAGGGTCAGGTTTACAAGACTGTTGTCTCCCACACTACCCAGTTCAATTGTTCCTTGTGGTGCGGTTACATAGCCACCTTCTAGGTTCAAGGCTCCCCCTAAAAGAGCGAGAGTTTTGCCTGAGGGGACTGCTAAACCAACTGTTTGACCATCATTATTTGTAGCTTGAGAGCGGTTGGTAATGCTTCCTAGTGCTGAGCCAAATTGAACACCTAGGGGAACATTCATACTGAGTACTGAGTTGCCTGGATTAGTGGCACTAAAGACTCCATCACTAAAGACTACTTCCTCAGCAGTAGTAGCCAGAAACGAGCCACCAACATTCAGTTGGGCATTAGAACCAAAAATAATACCGTTAGGATTGAGTAAAAATAAGTTGGCAGTACCATTAGCGCTGATAATACCGTCAATATTAGAAATAGAAGTACCCGTTACTCTGGCAAAAATATTGTCAATCGCGATCGCATTGTCGAAAAAGGCTTGGTTGCCTGTCAGTAAGGAAAATTCCGAGAAACTATGGAATAAGTTATTACCATTAGTCGCACCGCCGGTAATAGTGCAAGTCGCCGCATTGCAACCTGTAGTCACACCATTAACCAGAGTACCCAAAGTCGTATCTGGCGTTATTTGTCCTCTAGCAGGAACAACAAACAATGGACAACCCAGAATCAGGCTGCCTGCTAGCCAAGATAAGGCTGCATTAGATTTCATGGAGTTTACAAAATACGCAGTTAGGTTGAGAAAAATCTTCACCTAATGATAGGCACATTTTGCCACAATTTGGTAGGTCAACTATCAAATTCAGTATATTTACTGATAAAAGTGATTTTTTGATACATACTTTTAAGAAAAAAGGGAATAGGGAATAGGGAATAGGATTGTATATATTGTAGGGGCGGGTTTAGGGACAATTCTTCGCCATTTGACCAGAATATTCCCTTCAAAACCCGCCCAACACCATCCCCCAGTTAACAATTGTAGGGGCGGGTTTAGGGACAATTCTTCGCCATTTGACCAGAATATTCCCTTCAAAACCTGCCCAAAACTTTCCCCCAGTTAACAATTGTAGGGGCGGGTTTAGGGACAATTCTTCGCCATTTGACCAGAATATTCCCCTCAAAACCCGCCCAAAACTGTCCCCCAGGAATAAGTAGGTTGGGTGTAGCGATAGCGAAACCCAACATCAGTCACTTACAATCCTAGGTAACAAGATGTTCTCTATAATTCTAGGGAGCAAGATGCTCCCACTACTGAAATACTTTGCACTCCATAGGATACTGCTGCCTGATCAAAACTTTGAGTAAATTAGAAACCTACTGTAGGGGCTTCTGCATTTGGGCGATAATTTAAGAACTCCAGGGAGAAATTTGTTCAATAGTCGTTAACATGCCGAGGGTGAAGCATTCGGATACCATGATTGTAGTGAATTGGGAAAGATTATCCCTCGAATGCTTCACCCCTACAGAGTTGGCTTATCGAATCCGACTACTCACCCCGAATTGCCCTCAATCTTGATGCTAGAGGAGAAGAGAAAGCAAAGGTCTGAACTCAAGTACGGTAACTTTGGCCAATTCTTATGCCGTCTTT
>JAAHHL010000600.1 GCA_010672185.1 Caldora sp. SIO3E6
TGACAGGGGAATACTACCAGAATTGCCCAGCGGGGAGGCTTACTCTGGGTGTTGTCTGGGGAAGTCTATAACCTGCCCCCTGGTGCAGAGCCAGTGGTGAAGAACGGGGATGCGGTGCAGTTGGGCTCTGTGATGGCGGAAACGAAGTTGGCGACTGCTAATGGAGGGGTAGTACGACTGACGGAGGGGAAACGAGAGATTGAGATTATTACTGCTTCGGTGCTGTTGGATCAGTCAACAGTGCGGATGGAGAGTATGGGGGGTCGGGAACAGTATGTGATTCAGACTGCGAATAATCAACGATTTTCCCTGAAGGTGGCTCCAGGTACAAAGGTGCTGAATCACCATGTGGTGGCAGAGCTCATTGATAATAAATATCGTACTCAGACTGGGGGAATTATTAAGTATGCTGGGGTGGAGACGGCTAAGCGGAAGAGCAAGGCGGATAAGGGTTATGAGGTAATTAAGGGGGGTGCGATCCTCTGGATTCCGGAGGAGTGCCACGAGGTTAATAAGGATATCTCCCTACTGTTAGTGGAAGATGGTCAATATGTAGAAGGAGGAACCGAAGTTGTTAAGGATATTTTCTGCCAATCTACTGGGATTGTGGAAGTTATCCAGAAGAATGACATCTTGCGGGAAATTGTGATTAAGCCAGGGGAACTGCATCTGTTGGATGAGCCTCCGATGAATATGGGGACAGAGGGTGAGCTAATCTATCCTGGTGCAGAAACGATTGAGGGATTAGTAGTCAATGAACTGCGTTATGGAGAGGTGGTAGAAACACCGGAGGGGATGGCTTTGCTGCTGAGACCGGTGGTAGAGTTTGTGGTACCGGATGAGCCGGATGTTCCTTCTCAGGCTTCCATCGCACAGCAACAGGGAGTCGGGAGTGCTAAATCACCGATAGCTATCGAGTTGCGGGCAATCCAGCGGTTACCTTATAAAGATGGAGAACGGGTTAAGTCAGTAGAAGGACTGGAGTTGCTACGTACCCAACTGGTGTTGGAGATGACCAGGAGGTTGGATAATGTTGGGGAAGGAGAAGGTCGTACAACGGGACGGTTAACAGATGAACATGAGGGTACTTCGCAGCTGAGTGCGGATATTGAGTTGGTGAATAGTAGTTCTCCTGAAGATATGCGCTTGCAGTTGGTGATTTTGGAATCCCTGGTGGTTCGTCGTGATGTGGCGGCAGATCCTTTGGGGGGTAGTACTCAAACAAAACTGTTGGTGTCGGATGGTGATCAAATTGCTCCCGGTGCTGTGGTCGCACGGACAGAAATTCAGTGTAAGGAAGCAGGGTTAGTCCGAGGTATACGAGAAGGTACGGAAGCGATTCGCCGGGTGCTGGTGGTCAGGAGTGCAGACCAGCTGGTAGTACCCCTGGATGCCCCTGCTGAGGTGAAGGTGGGAAGTTTGATTGTGGCGGGAGCAACCCTGGCTGCTGGTGTAGCGGCTCCGGAGTCTGGGCAAGTGGTGAAGGTAGAAAGTAATGCGGTTACTCTGCGCTTGGCTCGTCCTTACCGGGTTTCTGCTGGTGCAATTTTGCAGATAGATAATGGGGATTTGGTACAGCGGGGTGACAATTTGGTGCTGCTGGTGTTTGAGCGGGCGAAGACCGGGGATATTATCCAGGGTTTGCCGAGAATTGAGGAACTGCTGGAGGCTCGGAAACCTAAGGAGGGTTGTGTTTTAGCACGGCGCCCAGGGGAAACTCAGGTGGTTTATGAAGAGGATGAGACAGTGGATATCAAAGTGATTGAAGCTGATGGAGTAGTGGCGGATTATCCGATTCGACCCGGACAAAATGCCCTGGTCACTGATAGTCAGCAGGCGGAAGTAGGGCAACCTTTGACGGATGGTCAGGCTAATCCTCATGAGATTTTGGAGATTTTCTTTGACTATTACAAGGATGAGAAGGGTGTTTATGAAGCAGCGCTGGTTGGTCTACAGATGGCTCAATCTTTCTTGGTGAATGAAGTCCAGTCTGTGTATCAGTCTCAGGGAATTGATATTTCTGATAAACATATTGAGGTAATTGTCCGGCAGATGACTTCCAAGGTCAGGGTTGACGATGGGGGTGATACCACGATGTTGCCAGGAGAGTTGGTAGAGTTGCGGCAGATTGAGACAGTAAACCAAGCGATGGGGATTACTGGTGGGGCTCCAGCTCAATATACCCCGGTGTTACTGGGAATTACGAAGGCTTCGTTGAATACGGATAGCTTTATTTCTGCTGCGAGTTTCCAGGAAACAACCAGGGTGTTGACAGAAGCGGCGATTGAGGGTAAGTCTGACTGGCTGCGGGGTCTGAAGGAGAATGTGATTATTGGACGCTTGATTCCTGCGGGAACTGGGTACAATGCTTACGAGGAGCCGAGTATGAATAGTTTCGAGTATGATTCATCTAGTGGCGGCTCTGGAGTTTATGGCTACGGGGATTCACCGAGTGGCGATAACTATGCTTTGCGCACTGTTAGTGAGATGGGGCATAGTCCAACGGTTATTGATAATTTCAGTAGTGGAGAGTTGGATGAGGAAGACCCGATGGAAGTGGTGCTAGATGACCGTACTGCTCGTAGTTACAGCTTGGAAGAGCAAGGGAATTTTGGTGCTGGTGGTAGCAGCCGTCCATCATTTTTCGATGATGAAGATATGTCAGATTTTCCCTAAGTAGCTTAGGACAAGGGGCTTAAGCCCTTTGTTACAGCAGTTTACTCTGCTATGCGGTACATTTCTATCCCCCTAAATCCCCCTTAGAAAGGGGGACTTTTGTTTGCTGTACTTCATTCCAGTGAAAAACGCTGTAATATCACGTTTTGAGCAAACCGTGAAATCTTGCTCTGAGACGTTTCATGAAACGTCTCTACAATGTGGGCATAGCGGGTATATCGATACCGGATTTGGTATAGCGCTACGCGCTATGGTTAGGACATTAATAAAGCCTGAAACCTAGTCATGGTCTATTTTTGGAAAGCGTAGCATGGTGAGCAAAGCGTTAGCGCAGCGGGACGGAGTCCGGCAAATTTTGAATTTTGAATTTTGAATTGCGCGTAGCGCTATATTAGACATATTTTTCCGTATTAGAGACAAGCTCCCAGTCTGCCTGAGAACTTGGTTGTGTCTGAAGAGAGGGCGGCTGTTATAGTTTTTCTGACTGTATTTTAGGAGATTTTGGAGAGTATTGAAGTGGTGCGATCGCCTACGGCACGCTTCGTAGCTAATCGCTTAATTCACCTAGAAATTTATTCACTGGTACAACAATATTACGCGAGGCCACTACACAGGGAAATACCACGCTATACTAGGGGCGGTTATCTGGCTTCTCACAATGGCTTTACCACAGCTCAATATCAGAATCCCTCCCCACATTGATGAACAGCTCAAGGCTCATGCTGCCTGCAATGGTACGACTAAGACTGAGGTGGTCCTCAGTGCTTTGGCACTCTATCTCGATTGTGCTGAGGATGTGCCTTTGAGGGAGAAGGTGGCAGTAATTGAGGAAAGGCTGGCGGTACTGGAGGCTGAGATGCACTGCACCCAGACAATGCCCCTGATGGAAAGATAGCCGGGATGAAAGCTAGTGAGGTTCTGAGGAGATATAAGGATGGCAGGAGAGACTTCAGTGGTGAATGTCTCAGGGGTCAGTCTTTTAAAGGTATGAGCCTTGCTGGTGCAGATTTTAGTGAGGCGGATATCCGAGGGACTAATTTTACTAATGCTTACCTCAGAGATGCAAAATTCTGCGGGGCGAAGGCTGGATTGCAGAGGCGTTGGGCAGTTTTCTTAGTGCTAGCTTCTTGGCTGCTATCTGCACTGTCAGGGATTTTTTCAATCTGGATTAGTCTTTTGGTAGAACTGGCATTAGACACTAGTAGTATCGAAAACTCCACTGCTGGCATAGCTTCTCTAATTGTGCTTACAGTCTTCTTGATTGTCGCTATCCGCAAGGGTCTAGCTGCCGGTTTTGGAACAGCAGCAGTCGCAGTTGCAGGAGCAGGAGCACTAGCACTTGCCGTCGCACTCGCAGCAACAGTCGCAGTTGCAGGAGCACTCGCAGCAGCAGTCACAGTCTTACTCGCACTAGCACTTGCCGTCGCACTCGCAGTTGCACTCGCAGGAGCAGGAGCAGTCGCAGTCGCAGTCGCAGTCGCAGTCGCGCTACTCGGTGCTTACCTTGGCTGGCGATCTCTCAAAGGAGATGAGAGAGATGCTTGGATTCACACCATTGCGATCGCATTTGCCGCTATAGGAGGAACCAGCTTTAGGAATGCCGACTTAACTGATGCTGATTTTAAAGAAGCTAGACTCAAGAGTACAGACTTTAGAAAAGCTAACCTTACCCGTATCCGCTGGCACAATGCGAATAAACTTGACCGCGTAAGACTGGGAGCAAGTTATCTTCAGGATAGCAAAGTGCGGGAATTGGTAATTACAGGAAATGGACAGAACCAGGAACTTGACCACCTCAACTTGAGGGGTGTTAATTTACAGGGAGCTAATTTGGTTGGTGCTAACTTTACCGGTTCAGTTCTCAAGGATGGGACGTTGCAGGGAGCTGACTTAACCGATGCCATATTAACTGTGGCTAACCTCAACGAAGCCAATCTTCAGGATACAAATATGTCCGGGGCAAAGCTTAAGCAAGCACAGCTGGACAAAGCAGACTTAACTGGAGCTACTCTCACGGGAGCTTATATTGAGGATTGGGGTATTACAACTACTACCCAGTTCAATGGGGTGAGGTGCGATTATGTCTTTATGCAGCTGGATGACCGTAATCCTCATCGTAAGCCAGATGACTGGAATAAGGACTTTACTGAGGGGGAGTTTGTTGACTTTATTACCCCAATGGTACTGACTCTCGATTTGTACCACAACCGAGTTGATGACCCTCGCTTGATTGCTTACGCTTGGCAAAAGTTAGTAGAAGAAAATCCAGAGGCTAAGTTGGAGCTTGTCTCTATTGAAAAACGGGGCGATAGTAAGGATAAGTTATTGCTCAGAGCTGAAGCTTCCCCTCAGGCAGACCATTCTGTTCTCCACTCAGGCTATTTTACTAATCTCCAGCATCTGGAGTCTTTACCTTCAGAGGCAAAGCATGCGCTTCTGCGGGAGCGAGGGGAAATGATTCGGGTGTTGGCA
>JAAHHL010000601.1 GCA_010672185.1 Caldora sp. SIO3E6
AAAGCGATCGCAGACTACAACCGAGCTCTCAAAATTGACCCTAAGTATGCTCTTGCTTACAACAACCGTGGGTATACCTACTTTGAAAAAGGAGAACTAAACAAAGCGATCGCAGACTACAACCGAGCTCTCAAAATTGACCCTAAGTATGCTCTTGCTTACAACAACCGTGGGTATACCTACTTTGAAAAAGGAGAACTAGACCAAGCGATCGCTGACATAAACAAAGCTATAAAAATCGATACTGAATTGGCTTATGCTTACCACAGTCGAGGAGAAGTATACGCTAAGTTGGGAGACAAAAAAAGGGCAATTCAAGATTTCAAAAAGGCTGCGAAACTCTATGGGGAACAAGGAGAGACTGCTAAGCGACAAGAAGTATTAGAGCTACTGAAGCAACTATAGAGCATCGATATCAAAGAGAGAGCATCTTCCCAAAGTATTTGTTCTCAATTACATTTTGTTGGAATAACTGTAGGGGCGCACCGACGTGCATTGGTGTCAACTTAAGCCTAGACATAGCTAACTAGCTGGATTCGCTAACTCACCTTGGATTCAAAGATACTGTTGGCGAATCGATGTGGGGTCTGACCCCTCCCCAAACCCCTCCCCTAAGAGGAGAGGGGCTTTCCGGCTCCCCCTTCCCTTGCAGGGAAGGGGGCTGGGGGGTTAGGTCAAAAATTGATGGACAAAGCGCGAAAAGTCTTGTCTATTCAACAATTGAACTACGTGAGGGGTAAGACCCCCTCTTAATTAGCCAACAGTATCTTCAAATCCAAGGCTAATAGCTGAAGTCCATTTTAATGGACTAAATTCTTCAGCTTCACCTTAAGTTTAGTCATCTTTAGATGACTTGAGCTATTAGCCGGTCGTTTAAACGACCGGTGGGATAATGATTTAACCTTAAGTTGACATCAATGACCGACGTGCACCCTCAACCGACTGCCTATGGGACTAGTCCAGCTTGGGCTTGCAATCGACAAAAGATAGGGCTTCTGAATCGAGATAACCAGCGATCGCCATTTCAATGACTGCCCAAACTGGATAGTTCATGCTTTTCGCTCGCATTAAGAGAGCATTACGAATGGTTTGAGGTAATCCTTCTAAAAAGATTTGTGCTAATTCAGGTGACAGATGTTCGGAGACGGTAGGCTGAGTTGACATAGGATTAGTCCCTCTCTGGCTGAATAACCTCAATCAGAACAATCAATTACAATACTCCAAGCAGTCAAATCTTATCACTGTTGCCTGTTGCCTTTATCCGTATGCAATTAATTCTTTACAGCAAACCCGGTTGCCACCTATGCGAGGGACTACAAGAAAAGCTAGAACAAATTCAAGGTTTGAACCTTGAGCTAGAGGTGCGAGATATTACCACCAGGGAAGATTGGTTCAGTGCCTATCAGTATGAAGTGCCGGTACTATACCGAAGCAAGGACGGTAAAGAAGAAATGCTACCTCGCCCTTCTCCCCGCACTAGTGTATCCCAATTGGAGCGAATATTACAGAAATATTTACTGGGAGATGAGACACAGTAAGCGGGGTGAGTGAAAAAAGGTGTGGGGAGTGTGGGGAGTGTGGGAGGTGTGGGGAGATAGAGATACAAGGGAGAACTTATGATTTTTTGAACACTTAAGCTATAAATCCCACGCAAAATTTCGTTCACCCCAATAAGCGAGTAAAAAATATGAAGGATCAGGAGTTGCTCAAATGAAGCTACGCGAATTATTAGCTAAAATTCCCAACATTGTGGAAATACCCAACCATCCGGTACTAGAGGCTGAGGTGAAGGGACTCTCTACCAATTCCCATGCTTGCCAACCGGGAGACTTATTTATTGGTATGCCGGGAACTAGGGTAGATGGTGGGGAATTTTGGGAAAGTGCGATCGCTTCCGGTGCGATCGCTGCACTGATTTCTCCCCAAGCTGCGGCTAAATGTCCTCCCCAAGGGAAAGAGAATGCTTGTATCGTTACAGCGGAAAATATCAGTATCGCTTGTGCCCAAGCCGCAACCGGTTTCTACAACTACCCAGCTGAGCACCTGCAACTAGTGGGAGTGACTGGTACTAATGGCAAAACTACCACGACGCTTCTGATTGAATATCTGCTCTCTTGTGTCCAGCCACCGCAGACTACGGCACTATTCGGTACACTCTATACTCGCTGGCCAGGTTTTGAACAGACAGCTGCTTATACTACACCCTTTGCCGTGGAATTACAACAGCAGCTTGGTGCAGCGGTAACGGCAGGATGCCAGTCAGCGGTAATGGAAGTAAGCTCTCATGCCTTAGCGCAACATCGAGTAATGGGTTGTCCTTTTGAAGTGGCAGTATTTACTAATCTTACCCAAGACCATTTAGACTTCCACAAGGACTTAGAGGATTACTTCGCTGCCAAAGCACTTCTGTTTAGTCCTGATTATCTCCAGGGTAGGGCAGTAATTAATGCCGATGACCCCTATGGCAGAAGGTTAATCGAAAAGTTGGCTCAAGAGCAAGTCTGGAGTTACAGTGTGGATAACTCCGCCGCTGACTTGTGGACAACTAATTTGAACTATGACCCCAACGGAGTCAGCGGTACACTACATACCCCTGCTGGGGAGGCTCCCTTCAGTTTACCTTTAGTGGGTCAGTACAATATTGCCAATATGCTAGCAGCAGTAGGAGCAGTCCTCCATTTGGGACTAGATTTGGCTGGTATAGTAGAAGCACTAGAAAAATTTCCTGGTGTACCTGGCAGGATGGAGCGAGTAGAAATCCAACCAGAACAGGATATTAGTGTGATTGTCGATTATGCTCACACCCCCGATAGTTTACAGAATGTCCTCACAGCAACACGACCTTTTATTCAGGGTAAAATAATTTGTGTGTTTGGTTGCGGAGGCGATCGCGACCGCACCAAGCGCCCTCTAATGGGTAAAATTGCAGCGGAACTCGCTGATGTGTCAGTGGTAACTTCTGATAACCCTCGTACAGAAGACCCAGAAAAGATCCTGCAAGATATTTTAGAGGGTATTCCTTCTACTATAGAACCGATAGTAATTAGCGATCGCGCCACTGCTATTCGCAACGCTATCTTACAGGCTCAACCGGGAGATGGAGTGTTAATTGCCGGGAAAGGACATGAAGACTATCAAATTCTAGGTACTGAAAAAATCCACTTTGACGACAGGGAGCAAGCACGAGAGGCTTTAGAATTTAGAATTTAGAATTTAGAATTTAGAATTTAGAAAGCTATCCAAGAATTGGGGTGGTAAATCATACCAATTATCGAAAATATAGCGTTTTTCGGACTCATGAGGTACAGTCTTTGCCTCAAAGTCCCCCTTTCCAAGGGGTACAGTCTTTGCCTCAAAGTCCCCCTTTCCAAGGGGTACAGTCTTTGCCTCAAAGTCCCCCTTTCCAAGGGGTACAGTCTTTGCCTCAAAGTCCCCCTTTCCAAGGGGGATTTAGGGGGATAAAATGTACCCCACAAGTTGTAGAATTGCTATAACTCGATACTTGGTCACCCTGAATTCTTGATATAGCCTTTCCAAAGGTGTGATCTATCTTCACTTCATCAACCCTTTACACAAACGTTATCGACTCTTTATACAACAGTATTTACAATCTTTTCTGGGTAGAGGATAATTAAATTAACAAAGCAAGAGAGACATACTCTCGTCAAGCAACCCCTAAATTCTATTAAATAACTACTATGTTTAACCAGCCCACCTGTATAGCTCAGGTGGGTTATTTCAATTCGTTAGGGTGAGAGCAAGTGTATTTCTCTTAGATTCGCTTCAAGCATCCCAATCCCTTAATTCTGAGCTGGCGAAGTACACTTCGCAAAATAAATCGGAGGGCTCCAACAATGCCACCCATAGGACCATAAACAAAAGTATTGCCAGAAACCGATGCATTAAGCCTCAGACCATCAACGTAAATCCACTCTGTAGCTGCAGCAGGCGAAAGGAGGTGACAATAATGAAATCCACTTGCAGCCCGAATTGGATAATTAATGCTAGTTTTTAGGACTACAGATTTGACAACATAATAGTACGTGCCATCGAGAAACAGGAAATTATACTTAGGATAGTTAAAGAGCCAAGACGGTCCTGTCTTAATTGCAGGCATAACATCTGCTCCCATCGCCATGGGGTTACCAAATTGATTAAAGTACTCACAAGCACGTTCCCCTGCATTTTTGAGTGCCCACTGGTAAACTTGCTGATTAATTTCAGCCCCTAGTGAGGCTCCATCAGTCTCCTGGAAGTTCGGTTGAGCAACCCCTGCAAAATGCCAAAATTTTTGCCGAGAATTCAGTTTGACTCGCAAAGAAAAAGCTGAGATGGGAAAAAAGCCTGTATCAAAAGCTTCAAACCAGTTATACAGGGCTTGGGTAGCACTTGTGACCCGATAAAGATGACAAGGTTGATCACCCTTATGCTCACAAGGTGTTTGTTTACTCCTTCTTTCTTCTTGCCCATTCCAGTTAATAGTAGGAAGGTGAACGTATGGAAAGATGGTATAAGAGCGATGAAAATTATCTGTAACGTCTTTTTGGTCTAATATGAACTTTCTTGAGTACTTCTTCTCAAATTCATTAGGTGCTGCCATTAAAGAGTTGGCGTGCTTTTGAATCCAAGGGGAACCAGGGGTAAAACAGTTGGGATTCTTATGTTTTCTTAAAGTCCTATCTTGATTATCTTCTGGCCGATGATTAATCAGGTATCTGCCGTAAAACGGAGGCTTAAAGCCGTAATATCCCTCTTGCTTAAATGCCTCAATAATCGGTTGTAGTATGTTCTGCGCTTCCGTTCGACAATGCTCCCAATAAGCTTCAAGCTTCTGCTTTTCAGGGGCAATGAGATCTTTGTTAGGAAATAATATCTTACAGATAAAATTGTGTACGAATTCACCCACCTGCTGATGGATATGCTCTTGATGGGCTGTGGGTTTTAGGTCAAATTCAGCTACAAAAGGGGCTTCTTTAAAGAACTGTTTTGTATTGGGTGGAACTTTGGCAAATTGCATATGGCTTGCACCTTCGATTACGACCACAGGAAACTTGTCGCGATCGAGTTGGGAGTGCTTTGAATGATTTTCCTGTTGATACCAATATGCAGTTGCGATACGGGTAATTCGAGCGAGTCCATCTAAAGA
>JAAHHL010000602.1 GCA_010672185.1 Caldora sp. SIO3E6
TCTCAGCCTCTGTAAGTACTTGTTCTACTAATTCTGCTAGAGAGATATCTTGACCCCGCCAATCCTCAGAATCAACAGACCATAAAACCACTACATCTTTTCGTTTAAGGGCATAATCGACTAAACCATTGTACCGATGACCGTAGGGAGGACGAAATAGATTAGTTCTCACCCCAGTAACTTGAGAGATAAGTTGAGCAGTACTTTCAATTTCACGAGCAATGATAAACTCCCTCATCCGATGATACCAGTGATGCCAGGTATGATTACCTAGGGTATGACCATCCGCTAGTATTTGTTGTCCAATTTGAGGGAATTTTTTGAGATTCCGTCCCAGTATAAAGAAAGTTGCTGGAATATTTTTTTCTTTGAGGATGCTTAGTACCTGAGGAGTAATATCTGGGGAAGGACCGTCATCGAAGGTGAGAGCAATTGCTTTGTTGGCGCTACTCAACTGAACTTGCCTAACTATTTTACCTCGAAAACTCTCAGGCACTGCCAACAGGTCTTGCGGTTGCACTAATTGGGTTACCCCTTTAACCGGCATCACCAGATTAATGCTCAGAATACCAACCACAGCAACAATAGCCAACAATATTCTACTTCGCCACAATACTCTCGCCATTCAACTCCCAACTCCCAATTCCCAATTCCCAATTCCCAATGCCCAAGCAACAAACAACAAACAACTATTCTCAAAAACTAAAATTAACTCTGATTAATCCCGTCCAAATATCGTTGTTTGCTTTATTATGCTCTGGAGCAAGAGTGACGAAACCTCCAGAAGTAATCGAGATGCGGTCAGCGATCGGATAGCGATAGGAAAGTTCAATATGATAAGAGGTATCCTGGTCTTCCCGCTGGGAAATATCGTTATCGGTTAGCTTGGGAGGCATACCGAAAATAAAATTCAATTTGCTACCCAGTTTAATCAAATCATTGTAGGAAGCGGTAAAAGCCCAAGTCCAAATATCTGCATTTGAACCTTGAGGAATACTCAAACCGTTGACTAAGGCAGAGGATTGAGCACTAGCATGGAAATAACCAACCCAACCTCCTACTTGTAGGCGATCGCTAATTTGATAGGAGGCTACGATGTTTAAATTATCACTAGTAGTAGCAGTATTTTTCCCAAAAGGTAATTGAGCGAATTCAGAGCCAACAGAGTTAGTAACATTTCTGTTTGAACCCGGTTGAGGAGAGTAGTAATGAGTATAAGCTAGAGCAATACCCAGGCGGTCTGATGGGGTAAAGGTTATTTGACTCAATGCAGCAAAATCACCGTTGAAAAAGCCTTTACCTGGATTTGGACTGTTACTAGAACCAGTATAGTAAGACACCCCAACTCCGATTAAATCAGTAAATTGATAGTATATTCCTCCACCAGCACCAGCGCCAACATCGTAGAGAGGATTGTAAGAAGCAAACGCAGAAATGCTTGAGGCAGGATTCAGAACCGGCACGAATTCGCTAGCAGACTGATTTGTTGTTGCTACATAAACCGAAGCACGATCTCCTACAGGAAAACGGTAAAACAGCTTTCCTAAGCTAACGTCACGATTTCTCCCTGCTCGAAGGTTAGTACGCAACAGATCTCTACCGGTAAAACTAGTGTCGAAGTTTAACTGTACCCCACCGCTAAAGGTAAGAAGGGTATCCAAGTCTTCTGTCGGAATTTGCCCAGAAGGCACTGCTTTGCGCTCACCAAAAACCTTGTTAAGCAAAAAGTTTGCTGATCCCCGTAGAATAGTAGTGGTAGAAAAATTGTTATTGTCCAGAAACTCCACCCGCCCTTCTTGATCACTTACCTTGTCTTTAACAATTGCCAGTTCTGCCTCAAATTCTTCTATAAGTCGTTCTATACTGGCTAAGTCTTCTTCCGTCGCTAAGTCAAAATTATTTTTAATTATAGTTTCAACTCTTTGTAGACACCTCCTCAAGGCTGCTGCAAATTCGTAACGAGTCAGGTTGTTATTGCCTCTAAAAGTATCGTCACCATAACCAGCAAGGCAACGATAGTTATTCATTAAGGTACGCAGTGCATCATAAGCCCAATCTTCCGGGGTAACATCTACTAAACTATCAACCCGAGGAAAAGACCGTCGCCTTCTACGAGGTCGTTCACTAATACTATATTGTTCTATCTGGGATAAAATTTCATTTTCTGGCAATGTTGGGACAGCAGAAGCTGGTTGACTGCCACTATACTGTTCTATTTGGGATAGAAGCTCATTTTCAGAAGCTGACTCGATAGCAGGAGCTGCTTCACTTTCACTATATTGCTCTACTTGGGATAAAAGCTCATAATCTTGATTGCTCTCAACTTGAGTAGGAGCATCCCCTGTTGGTAAATTTGTAGTGGGATTATCTTGAGCCTTTGGTGTAGTTTCAGACACCAAAGTGCTTCCACTACTATCGTTGGTGTAACTTTGGTTAGTAATAATAGGATCTACTTGCGCCCAAGCAGGAGAAAGTACCCCAAGATTACAACCTAGGGCAAAAAGGCAGGAGGCAAACCCCCCCAGTATCCCCCCAAGAGGCAGGGCTGTTTCATTCCAAAAGGATGAGGAGTTTGTCAATATCGTTAGATATAAATTTTTGGGCAGTTGTGATGGAATCATAACCATTTCGACGAAGGACATTAAGCACAATCACTTGCACAACGGAGATATTAGCCGTAGCATAACCGGTATGTATATGGGATTTGGGGAAAAAAGACAGAAAAATTATATTTGCGTAATGTTACATGTGATCATTAATCGTGAAATGCGATCGCTAGCAGTATAAATCCTGGAATGATGAAACAAGTACAATAGCAAGTGTAGAAGGAGTAAAAATCATGAATGCTTGTCTAATTAGGGTTTGCTGCATAAGTGTGGAAGCCTTGCAAGGCAATGCTTTCAATCATTTTGAAAGCCAAACTCGTCCAAGGTGCAAGGCATCTTTTGGCTCAATTTCTTTGCACAAATGATGAAAATCTCCCTTGCGAATCATGGATAATCACTCCGGAACTATTGCCTCTTGCCTCTTGCCTCTTGCCTTCTGTCAACCACCAGACTTCCTGAAGCAAGCCCTAATTAAACATCTCAAGCAAGTAGAAGACTTCAGAACAACTGATGGCCGAAGGTTTAATCTGATTTATGTTAAACTCCAAGTGTTTTCTCGGTTTTCTCATCTAGCTAGACTACAGCATTATTGGGAGCAACTCAACTACAGCCTGTCAGTAAATTTTATGGAGCCGAGGGGGAAAGCCTTCGCGATGGGAGCCAAACGGTCTTAACTCCTCACGAACCAGCGCGAAGTCTTCCCCCCTAATACTTGTCTGACTAATAATGCTCTAGTACTGACCTGAATCCTTACGTAAGTTCGCTACCGATTTTACCCCGAAAACTCTCAGGCACTACCAACAGTTCTTGCTGTTGCACCGACTGAGTTACCCCTTTAACCGGCATCACCAGATTAATACTTAAAATACCAACAACACCAACAATAGTCAACAATACTCTACGCCACCACAATACTCTCCTCATTCAACTCCCAATTCCCAATTCCCAAATAACAAACAACAAACAACAAACAACAATTCTCAAATATCAATCCTCAATCTGATTAATCCAACCCAAATATCATTATTGGCTTCATTATGCTCTGGATCAAGAATTACGAACCCTCCAGAAGTAATCGAGATGCGGTCAGTAATGGGATAGCGATAGGAAAGCTCAATATGATAGGATGTATCCCGGTCTTCTCGTTCGGGAATATCGTTACTAGTTGCCTTTGGAGGTAGACCGAAGATAAAACTCAAATTGCTACCCAGTTTAAACAAATCATTGTAGGAAGCGGTAAAAGCCCCAGTCCAAATATCTGCATCGGAACCTTGAGGAATACTCAAAACGTCGTCGAGTAAGACAGAAGTCTCAGCAGTAGCATTGTAATAGCCAACCCAACCTCCTACTTGTAAGCGATCGTTAATTTGATAGGAGGCTGCAACGTTAAAATTGTCGCTAGAAGTAGCAGTAGTTCCCCCGAAAGGGGCTTGAGCGAATTCGGAGCCAATAAAGCTAGTAATATTGTTGGTGTTATTAGGATTAGGAGAGTAGTAGTGAGAATAGGTTAGAGAAATACCCAAGCGGTCCGATGGGGTCAAGGTTATTTGACTCAAAGCGTTAAAATGACCGTTAAATAGCCCATTACCTGGATTTGGATTGCTAGTGCTATTAGTAGTAGTATAGTAAGAAGCTCCAACTCCGATTAAATCGCTCAATTGATAGTATATTCCTCCACCAGTACCAAAACCGACATCGTAGAGAGGATTGTAAAAACCGAACAAAGTAATGGTTGAGGCAGGATTGAGTGCTGGGACAAAATCGCTAGCAGACTGGCCTGTTGCTGCTACATAAGCTGAACCACGATCTCCTATAGGGAAGCGGTAAAACAGTTTTGCTAGTCTCACCTCATTGCCTGTATCAATAGCCCCAGCGAGGAACGTCATTTGAGTCCCAGTTACGCCACTCAGCAATCGATTAGCATTCCCTGCTTGAATTCTAGTACGCAATAGGTCTCTACCGGTAAAACTGGTATCGAAGTCCAATCTTACTCCACCGCCAAAGGAAGTACCAGCATCCAAGTCTTCTGCAGGAATTTGCCCAGAGGGAACCGCTTTAAGATCGCTGCCAAAGACATCAGTTAGAAAAAAGTTTGCTTGTCCCCGTAGAATAGTAGTGGTAGAAAAATTGTTATTGTCCAGAAACTCCACCCGCCCTTCTTGAGCACTTACCTTGTCTTTAACAATTGCCAGTTCTGCCTCAAATTCTTCTATAAGTCGTTCTATACTGGCTAAGTCTTCTTCCGTCGCTAAGTCAAAATTATTTTTAATAATAGTTTCAACTCTCTGTAGACACCTATTCAAGGTTGCTGCAAATTCGTAACGAGTCAGGTTGTTATTACCTCTAAAAGTATTGTCACCATAACCAGAAAGGCAACGATAGTTATTCATTAAGGTACGCAGTGCATCATAAGCCCAATCTTCCGGGGTAACATCCACTAAACTATCAACCCGAGGAAAAGACCGTCGCCTTCTAGGACGTCGCTCACTAATACTATATTGTTCTATCTGGGATAAAATTTCGTTTTCTGA
>JAAHHL010000603.1 GCA_010672185.1 Caldora sp. SIO3E6
TGAAGAGAGAGCTTATATCTAGGAAACTTGGTTAGTAGTTCTAATACCAAGGGAACCGTATGCTCCTTTTGAGTCCATTCTGGCTGAAGGAATACCGGTATGTTTTCCTTTAGTTGTAGGTGTTGAGGAGAAAGGAAGAGACGCGGGGACGCGGGGACGCGGGGACGCGGAGATTGGGAGAGAGGGAGAGAGGGATGTTTTTAGAGTTCCGGTGTTGGTGGAGTTACGGTATTATCAGAATTCGGTGCTGGAGAGGGTAAAGGCATTTCTGCTTAAACATCAGCCAGATTTGGATGTGGATGAGGAGATATTGAAACAGTGGCTGCATCGGGGAAGATTGTTACTGCTGTTGGATGGATTTAATGAGTTGCCTTCTGAAGAAGCTAGACAGCAGGTAAGGGTGTTTCGTCAAGACTACCCCAACACACCGATGGTATTCACGACAAGGGATTTGGGGGTAGGAGGAGACCTTAATATTACCAAAAAACTGGAAATGCAACCCCTGACAGAAGCTCAGATGCGGCAGTTTGTCTGTGCCTATTTGCCACAGCAGGGGGAGCAAATGCTCAAGCAGTTGGGTAGTCGCTTGCGAGAGTTTGGGGAAACACCCCTGTTGTTGTGGATGCTTTGCTCTGTATTTGCTAGCAATTCTAATCAAATACCCTCTAATTTGGGTTCGGTATTTCGGCGCTTTACCGAGATTTATGACAACAAGCTTAAACAAGATATTCTGATTGATGAGGAATTTCGGCTTTGGCAGCGGCAGTTGTTACAACAATTAGCCTGGGTAATGACGCAAGGGGAAACGAAGACACAATTGTATGTGGCTCTTCCTAAGCAAAAAGCAGAAGCAGCGCTGACAGAGTTTTTGCAAAGGGAGGCGGCTCTTTCCAAGAATAAAGCTCTCCTTTGGCTCAAGAATTTACTCGACTATCACTTGATTCAATTAGGTACAGGTAATCAGATTGGGTTTTGCCATCAGTTGCTTCAGGAGTATTATACGGCAGAGCAATTGTTGCAGCGATTGGCAAGTCTCAGTGATCAACAGTTGAAGTGGGACTATTTGAATTATTTCAAATGGACTGAACCTATAGCACTAATGTTGGAGTTCCTGGAGGATCAGGTGCAGGCAGTGCGGGTGGTGAGGTTGGCTTTGGAGGTGGATTGGCAGTTAGGAGCAAGGTTGGCAGGAGAGGTTAAAGGTAAATTTCAGAAGGAAACAGTAGGTTTGGTGTTTGGATTGCCACTGCCTCGGTTGCTTCAAGTGAAGCTGGCGGGGGTAACAAAGTCTGATGAAGCTATTCCTGAATTAATTAAATCACTAAAAGACTCCAGCTCTTATGTGCGCGAGAGAGCGGCAGATGCTCTAGGTGAAATTGGCTCCGATGCTACGGTTCCTGCCCTAATTAATACCCTAGAAGACTCCGACTCTGATGTGCGTTGGAGTGCGGCAGATTCTCTAGGCAAAATTGGCTCCAATGCTGCTATTGCTGTACTAATTCAAGCCCTAGAACACTCCGACTCCAGGGTGCGTAGGAATGCGGCAGATTCTCTAAGAAAAATTAGCTCCGATGCTGCTATTGCTGCACTAATTCAAGCCCTAGAACACTCCGACTCCAGGGTGCGTAGGAATGCGGCAAATTCTCTAGGTGAAATTGGCTCCGATACTGCGGTTCCTGAACTAATTCAAGCCTTAGAAGACTCTGACTCTGATGTGCGTAGGAATGCGGCAGATTCTCTAGGTGAAATTGGTTCCGATATTGCTATTGCTGCACTAATTCAAGCCCTAGAAGACTCCAACTCTAAGGTGCGTTGGAGAGTGGCAGAGGCTCTAGTAAAAATTGGCTCCGATGCTGCTATTGCTGCCCTAATTCAAGCTCTAGGAGTCTCCAACTCCAAGGTGCGTAGGAGAGTGGCAGAGGCTCTAGGAGAAATTGGCTCCGATACTGCGGTTCCTGAACTAATTCAAGCTTTAGAAGACTCTGACTATGAAGTACGTTGGAGAGTGGCAGAGGCTCTAGTAAAAATTGGTTCTGATGCTGCGGTTCCTGAACTAATTCAAGCTTTAGAAGACTCTGACTATGAGGTGCGTAGGAGAGCAGCAGATGCTCTTGGAAAAACTAGCTCTAATGTTGCGATTCCTGCCCTTATTCAGGCTCTAGGAGACTCCGACTATGAGGTGCGTAGAAGAGCAGCAGATGCTCTAGGAGAAATTGGCTCCGATGCTGCCGTTCCTGCTCTAATTCAATCTCTAGAACACTCTGACTATGAAGTGTGTAGGAGAGCGGCATGTGCTCTAGGAGAAATTGGCTCCGATGCTGCCGTTCCTGCTCTAATTCAATCTCTAGAACACTCCGATAAATATGTGCGTTGGAGAGCGGCATGTGCTCTAGGAGAAATTGGCTCTGATGATGCCGTTCCTGCTCTAATTCAATCTCTAGAACACTCCGACCCTTTGGTGCGTTTGATAGCTGCAAATACTCTAGGAGAAATTGGCTCCGGTGCTGCCATTGCTGCACTAATTAAAGCTCTAGAAGATCCTAAATATTATGTGCGTGGAAGTGCAGCAGAAGTTCTAGGAAAAATTGGCTCCGATACTGCTATTAATGAATTAATTAGAGCCCTAGAAGACTCTAACCCTTATGTGCGTAGTCGTGCGGCAAATTCTCTAGGGAAAATTGGCTTTAATGCTGCCATTCCTAGCCTAATTCAAGCTCTAGAAAACTCCGAATATTATGTGCGTGTCAGTGCGGTAGAATCTCTAGGAAAAATTGGTTCCGATGCTGACGTTACTGCCCTAATTCAAGCTCTAGAAGACTCTAATTATGAATTGTGTAGAAAAGCAGCAGAAGCTCTGGGAAAAATTGGTTCTGATACTGCTATTCCTCAACTAATTAAAAAACTACAAGATCAGAACTTCACTACAGCCAATAATAAACATATATTCAATCAATTCCTAAAAGTACTAAACACTGTACAAGAACGCTGTCAATATTATAGACCACCTCCCAAACTTACCATGTCCAACACCCTCTCCCACAACTATGCCTTACTCATTGGTGTCGGCGAGTCAGCTTACCCTCAATGGTCACTTCCTGTTACAGTTAAAGATACTCTAGCCCTAAAATCTCTCCTCACAGACTCCAACTTATGTGGCTACAGCGATGATGAACAACATCTACGTCTACTCAACAATGCGATCGCAACCAAAGAATCCATATTATCTAACTTAAACTGGCTCCAACAACAAGCCGCTGCCGACTCAGAAGCTACTGTCTTAGTTTACTATTCCGGTCATGGTTGGTTAGACTATGATACCGGAAAATACTACCTGATTCCCCACGATATCAAACCCCATAAGATGTCTAACTCCGCTTTAGCTGCTGATATATTTACAGAAGCACTCCGACAAATTCCAGCCAAAAGATTACTAGTAATTATCGATAGTTGTCATGCTGCCGGGATGGCTACGGCGAAAAATGGACAAGCCGATTTAGACCTACCTGATAATTTTCTCCCAACAGCCTTACCCAAAGATTTAATCGACAAACTAAAACAAGGTACAGGAAGAGCAGTATTTACCTCATCTACAGGCCAACAACAATCTTGGGTTCGTCCAGACGATACAATGAGCATCTACACCTTCCATTTCCTGGAAGCTTTACAAGGTGCAGGTAATCAACCAGGAGATCAGGTAGTGATGGTTTCTCATTTAATGAACTATGTAGGAAAAACTGTTCCCGATAGCGCCAAGCAACTCTGCCAAGCGGAGCAAATCCCTTTCTTTGATTTTGCCACAGAAGATTTTCCGGTAGCACTACTCCACGGGGGTAAGGGTATGCCTGAACAAGGATGGGATAAGGTTAAAGAAGAAGCACAGGAGAGGATTAGTCAGATTAGTAATATTAGTGGTGACAAGAATAAGATTAATGTTGGCGATCGCAGTACTACAATCAGCATAGGTACAGCTGGAGGAGATATCAACTTTGGCGATATCTCGTCATAATTGGTAACGAAATATGCCCCACTGTCGGAGGGCGTTTGCGTAGCATGGTGCGTAGCAGCATAGCATTTGGATTGTATGACTTGGGTTTTACCGATAAATTATCGCCCAAATGCTTCGCCCCTACACCCAACCTACATTTTTGTCACACTACTTCATGATTGAGGATGCCGATTGGGCGGGTTTTGATTCCCATATTCGGGTCTAATGGTTTAGATTGTCCCTAAACCCGCCCCTACAATACCCATTATCCATTATCCATTATCCATTATCCATTATCCATTATCAATTCCCAATTCCCAATTCCCAATTCCCAATTCCCAATTCCCAATTCTTAATTCTTAATTCTCTATAACGGGTAAATTAATCGTAAAAACACTACCTTGGTTCAGCTCAGATTTGACATCAATAGTTCCCTGGTGAGCATCAACAATAGTTCTAGAAAGATGTAGTCCTAGACCACTACCAGAGCGCTTGTGGCTCCCTTGTCGAAATCGCTTGAATAAGTTTTGTTGGTCTTCTGAGGATATACCTGGTCCAGTATCTTGCACTTGCATCGTTACCCAATGAGCTTCAGGCTGCTGATCATTATCAGTATTACTCAAACAAACTGTGACTGAACCTTTGTCGGTAAATTTGATCGCATTGCCAAGCAAGTTAGTAACAACCCTGTGAAGCTCTAGGCGATCGCCTACTACTTTATTACTAGTATTTTCTTCAACTTTGTACATCAGAGATAATCCTTTTTCCGTGGCTAAAGGATCAAGTTCTTGCACAACTTCTTCAATTACTTCCTTGAGGTCAACAGTAGAAAAATTGAGAGTTTTGCGACCAGCTTCGTAGCGATAAACTTCTAGTAAAGTATTGACCATGGCTAGTAAATTGCGGTTGCTGCGAGCCATAGTTACCATTGCTTCTGACATTCCTGGGGAAAGTTCTCCTAGAGCTCCCTGTAGCAGTAAGTCCAGCATTCTATCTGCTGCTACCAAAGGTGTTCGCAAATCATGGGTAAGTCGTGAAACAAAGTCTTCTCTTTGACGAGCAATCTGATCCCTTTCATCTACACTCTGCTTGAGGCGCAAAAGCGATCGCACCCTTGCTAGCAACTCTTCCACTTCCACCGGCTTA
>JAAHHL010000604.1 GCA_010672185.1 Caldora sp. SIO3E6
CAGGTATTTCCCTACAATGGTGCAAGGTTTTTGAAGCAAAAAATGCAAAAACCTTGGACTATTTTGGCTTGCTGCATGATTGAAACCCAAGTCTTGTATAGCTTCCACACTCATGCAGCAAACCCTAATTAGGGTTTGCTGGATAAATGTGTAAACCATAACAGGTAAGGCTTTCAGCGTTTGAGAAGTCTTGTCTTGTGCTGTGGAAATGTATCAAATGGGCTCAAAAAGCTGGCATTGTTGTGGAAAATCCCTGGGTATAGCGCTACGCGCTATGGTTAGGACATTAATAAAGCCTGAAACCTAGTCATGGTCTATTTTTGTTTGCGTAGCATGGTGAGCAAAGCGAGGCAAATTTTGATTTTTGAATTTTGAATTGCGCGTAGCGCTATAATCTTCAAGCTGAAAGCTGAAAGCTGACGGCTGACGGCTGAAAGCTGAAAGCTGACGGCTGACGGCTGAAAGCTAAAAACTGATAGCTAATGACTTATTCTCCCAAGCCCTAATTAAGTCGCTGTTTTAAAAGAGGGTCAGGTGTTAGTGTAATGGAAACAATCTACAGAGTTGATAGGAGAGATTCATCCTATTGTTATCCTCTTTTGGAACCGTCAGATTTAGAGGAAACCTTTTTACAATTAGTCCAACAGTGGCGCGTCGAAACAGGGATGATGTCTTTAGTATCAAAGATGGTAATCCACCCAGCTTATCAACGTATTATTGGTATGGGTCAACCTGTTCGCTGATTTTACGGGAACTAGAACGGGAACCAGATCATTGGTTTTGGGCGTTGCAATCAATTACAGGTGCTAATCCTGTTGGGCAACATCAGCGAGGTCAATTAACCCAAATGGCCGGAGCCTGGATACAATGGGGCAAAGAGCATGGCTACCGATGGTAGGCGAGAAAAGTACAAGTAAGTTCCAGAAGTCGGGTTTCTTTGAGAAACCCGACTTCTCGCGGATAACGAATGATTGAGGTTAAGCCGTCGCAAAGTCCGAATATTCCCGAACAGAGGGATGGTGGAAACCTACCACAATTTCTTTTTGAGATATACCCATCTCTTGTAAATCTCGATCTACTTCAATTTCAGTATTATTCTCTTGCAGCCAAATTTTATCATCTTTGATATCACAGTGAAACAGGCAGTGATGAACTCTCTTCGCTCCTCGCCAACCTACATTGAGTAAAAGATAGCGGTCTTTTTCAGTATCGAAAACTAGCTCTATTTCCACTTCAGGTTCTGGGTTCTTACTGATTGAGTTGGCATAGTTTTTCAGCAGTGTTTTGACGCTTTTTCGGTAATGTTCTAATCTATCCATGATTGAATTATCTCCTGATCTGGGGTGTAAACAATTAGTTTGATAGGATATTGTTCAAGCAGATCCTGAATCAAAATTTCTCCAAACAGCTCTTCATAAACAGAACCTGGAACAGCCAAGTAAATCGTTCGCTCTGGTTCGAGTCTTTGTAGTGCGACTTTGTAGGGGAAAAATTGTCCAAAAGCTTGGTAGAAATCAGTGATTTTAGAAGCTCGAAGAAAACTCTTGACTTCCACAGCAATTTTCCGATTGCCTTTTTGTGCTGCAATCAGCTTTTCTGCTCCTAAGTCCACTTCTAACCTAAGATTTCCGATATTTAGAGGGAGAGGATCGTGGGTGATTGTCCACCCCTCTTTTTCAAGAGCATGTTTGACTGCTTCGTGAAAGCTGTCTCTCCTAAACATGGTTTAAACTTGCGATCGCAACTCATCTTAACTTTTATAGCTTATTTTAAACAGCATTGATTCAAATCATCCTTTCCAAGCGTGATTAATCCTATTTTTAACTCATTTTCGAGTAACAACATCTTCGCTATTATTCAAAAATTCTGTCTGGAGCCACTTGTCGAGCAAAATTTGACTGCGATCGCTTTCTGAGCGCTTGAGATACTCAATAGCGATGGAAGCAGCTGCCGGATTTTTATGGTAAATATCCATAATTAACTCCATAGTGCGGTGAAGTTGGAGCTTCTCTATTTGATTTCTGGTTGCTAATGAGACTACGATTGCTGATCCGACGAAACTGAGTGCTGGAGGAACGAGAGGTATCCACCAACCTGACAGAAAAGCCACGTAACAGCTGCTAACAATGGTAACTCCGGCAAGGAGGATAATGAAGATTAGTAGACGCGGAGAACGTAATCTTAAAAATCTCCAACTAAGACTTACTCCAATCCAAGACCAACCTAAAATCCAAAGCAACTCTATAGATTCAGACCAACTTTTAATCAGAGGGCGACCATCAAGAGCAGCAGCGATAATCTGGCTAGTGAGATTGGCGTGAACTTCTACCCCAGACATTGGCTCTGATAGACCGAGCAAACCAGCACTATAGGGAGTAAAAAATATATCATTGAAACTGACTCCCACCTTACCAATCAAAATAATGCGATCGCGTCCCCAATCTGGAGGTAATTTGTCTTCGAGAACCTCCGTCATCGAAACGGTTTGAAAGTGTTTGTTCGGTCCGCGATAATTCAATAAAATTTGGTAGCCACCAGCATCAGTGCGCACATAGCCACCATCGTTAGCTTCTAGGGGAGCAAATATAGCCTTTCCCAAGCTAATTTTATATTCATCAACTTCTTCAACGGAAATGTTTATAACATCTAGATACAGCAAAGCCAGATAAAAACCCAAGCTATAGACCCCTTCCCCATCTGGAGCATTCAAGTCAAGCAAGCCACGCCTCACCTTGTTATCTGCATCAAGGATTACATCATTGGCTCCCACTTGCCCTAAAGCTTTGAGTACTGGTGGCGGAGCTACAGTATCACGCCCTGGTTCCCCTGCTACTTTCTGGATACCAACTAAATAGGGAGTAGATTCAAAAACCTTTTTTAGTTGCTCATAACCTGGTTCTACAGGAAACTCCCGATAAATATTTAGACCAATTGCTCTCGGCTGCTGAGCTTTCAGTTTCTTGAGCAATTTAGCATAGACTTTGTCAGAAATGATGGCATTTTCCAAATTTTGTATGTCAGCTTCATCAATACCTACAATCACAATCCGTTCATCAGTTGGCTCTAGGGGACGTAAGCGAAACAACTGGTCTAAAGTAGCCCACTCCCATGACTGTAGTACTCCTATCAAACGGAGGATAATGACAAAACTGGAAACCGATAAAGCAGTTAATATTTCCCATTTTCGCCACAATCCTTGCTTCAGAGGTGTCTGTTTAGCTTGCTTTTGAGCCTCAACGAAGATCTGATTCGCTTGTTCTGTTGACTGCTTAGCCTGTCTCTCAGCTTCCTCCTGATCGCGGCTTGCAATACTAGCCTGAATAAAATCTCGCTCAGTTGGACTCAGTTCCTCCCCTCGCCCCTGCAACCAACCCTCTGCTTCCAATAGAGATACACCTCGCAATAATGCGCCTTCATCCTTGTCTATAGTCTTCCATTTACCCCTAGCTAACCGTAACCCCTCCTGCCAGGTACGGAAACTGCGGTCATCTTCCATCCACTGACGCAAGCGTTTCCAACCTCTAATCAAGGCTTCATGGACAACCTCAACAGTTTCTTCACTAGCTGACTCATTTCGTCCAGTAACTACTAGACGGGCATTAGCCAGCTGAGTCACTAAATCCCAGTTTTCTTCTCCCACCTCAACACGGGTAGCTAGCCTTCGGGTATCTTCTGTTCCTTCCCCTGGACGTACCAGCTGGATAAATACTTTATGCGATCGCTGCTTGTTTACCTCGCTCAACTTTTCATATATTTCCTCAGCATAACCAGACAATGCCTTCTCCACACCACCAATTTTCTTATAAGCGTTATGGGTTAATTGACCATTTTTCCGTTTCTCCCACAGCAGCTTCAGGGCAAACTCCAGTAAGGGCAGATTTCCCGGTTCCTGCTCCACTGCCTTCAGAATTAGTTCTGTCAATCCTGACTCAATCTTTATGCCCAACAACCGCGCAGGTTGTTCAATCGCCTGCCGCAGTTCCTCACGATTCATCGGTCCCAACAGATAGGTTGCTCCGACTCCCCTTCCTCCTCGCAGGGGGAAGGGGTTGGGGGATGGGGGTTCCACTCCTTGTAAGGCATCGGCAAAAGGACGGTAAGAGAGAGCGTATCCTAGAAAATCAGCCCGCAGGGTAAGAACAAGGGTAAAATTCGATGCCTGATTGACAGCTTCCAGTAATTGATCCAGAAATATCTGACGTTCTGAACCATTCTTACAGAGAGTGTAGAGTTCCTCAAACTGATCTGCCACTAGCAGCAAGTGAGTGCTAGAGTTTTTCTCTAGAATGCGTACCACTACATCCCGCAATGCTAACTCTTCCTGCTGAAGCTTGGTAGCCAGTTTGTTAACTTCAGCCAACTGGTCAGTTTCACTCATCTGGGCTTCCAAATGTGGAACCAGCCTAGCTGCTAAGTTGTGTAAGGGGCGCTCGCTTGGACGAAAATTCTCAATTAACCAGTTTGCTTCAGAACGTATCTGAGGAATCATACCAGCAAAAACTACGGAAGATTTACCACTCCCAGAAGGGCCAATGATGGTGATAAGCGGATGTCTTGGCACAGCTGCCACTAGCTGCCTAGTAAACTCTTCTCGCCCAAAAAATAACTGAGCATCCTCTTCGCGGAAAGCAGACAAACCCTGATAGGGACAAGGGGGAATTGCCTGCTCACGTAACTCAGACCAAGCTTGAACTATTAAATTAGTGGGGATAATAAAAGCAGCCTTGGCATCAGGTCGGGTCATTTCCGCCGCAACCGCCATCCCAGCTACACCATCCAACTGCTCATCCCAAATTGGTGCGCCGCTGAAACCGGGCTCCAAGCGATAACCAGTCCCTTTCACATCCTCAAGTTGTACCCAATTCTTGGCATTTTGTGCCCGTAACTTACCAGAAGCCCATACTCCATTAGGCTGGCCTTTGGGAAAACCAAAAACCTGGAAAGGATGTCCCCACAAGTTCTCAGATACCACTAAGCGTATTGGTTTAGCAGTCTGTGGCAGAGGACTCTCCAACTCCAAACCAGCAAGATCTTCTTCCAACTCGTTGGGATTAACTGGTTGCCAGAATACAACCCTAGCTTGGAGTATACTTCCTGGTGCAACTCTAGGAAAGTCC
>JAAHHL010000605.1 GCA_010672185.1 Caldora sp. SIO3E6
CTTACCGTTAAATCCTACGGGTTATAGCGGGAGTATCCCTATCGAAAAACAGATGAGAAGTGTTCGTTATCACTGAGCTCCATCTGAAAATTGTCAATAATCATTGTAAGAATTACCAACAAAGTTGAGGAGAATATCCATCATGCTCAAAAGACTGCTCCAAGCTGCTATCATTACCTTTTTGCTACACCTTTTGACCCAGATCAGTCCACCAGATGGAACTCAGCCTGCTAGTTTAGCATCCCCTGAATTCTCTAGATTAGTGATGAACTTAACTAGGTAAGTGAGTTACAGTTCCTAAGGTTTGCTCCTCATACCTTCCTAATTTTTTAGCTCCTCTAGTTCAGGGGATCGGTGATTTTAGATTAAAAAATTTCCCTTGTTTAACAAAATTGTCATCTAAATAGTTTAGTTAATTTCTCCCTTGTCCGGTTTGTCGATAAATTAGCGACGGGATTTTTTGAGCTGCTTTAGCAAGTCTTCAGCTTGCTCTACACCTTCGTTATCCTCCTGACTCTCGTAGAGTGTAATCGCTTTTTCAACGGCAGCGATCGCCTCTTTAACACGAGAGCGTTCTTTTAAAGCTAGCCCTAGATTATAATAAACCTTTGGGTCTTCCGGAGCTAGTTCACTCAGGCGTTGATAGGTAACAATTGCTAAGAGGAATTGCTCCTGTTCTAGTAAAATTTCTCCAATAGATACTTGTGCTTCTAAGGAATCTGGAGTAATAGCACTAGCCTCTTCAAAAGCTTGCAGAGCACCTTCTAAATCCTTTTTGGCTTGCAGAATTTTACCAACCTGAATATGAGCTTGAGCATTGCGAGGGTCTAACTGTAATGCTTGTTGCAAAGCCTCCATCCCAGCAGCAAGATTACCTTGACTAACCAAGGCAATTCCCAAGCTTAGCTGTACGCGGCTACTCTTAGGAGCCAGTTGTTCAGCCTTACGGAGTTCTGCAATTGCTTCTGGGAGACGCTCCTGCTTTAACAGTGCTGAGGCAATTAACTCATAAGCTTCAGGATTTCCTGGAGCGAGTTCCAGAATTTTTTGATAAGTAGCGATCGCTCCATCATAGTCTTGGGAGCGCATTAGCACTGTACCTAGACCTATATAATTATTGAGGTTACTAGCATCTAGTCCAATAGCACGACGATAGGCAGCAGCAGCACCAGCATTATCTCCGGCACTAGCGAGGCTGTAGCCTAGGGCATATTGCCATTGAGCATTGCTAGGGTCAAGGAAGATTGCCTGCTGATAAGCTTTGACTGCTTCTGGAAAATTGCCTTGATGGGCATATAAATAGCCTATTCCGGAAAAAATCTTGGGGTTTTGGCGATCCAGGTTAGCTGCTCTTTGATAGGTAGTAATGGCTCGGACATAATCCCCCTGATCTACCAACTCCTGCCCCTGACGGAGTAGTTCGTTGAGCTGTTTTTCAACTGAGTTCTGGCTTACTATCTGGGGTTGATTGGCTTGAGCAGCGAGGTTTAGTTGAGTCGTTAGGCCAGTTAACAACAGGCTACCAACGAAGAAAAGAGTCTGTTTTTGCACGGTCAATTGTCTTGGTGGTATTTGGTGCAATTTATTCAATCTACGCTCAGTTGGGCTTTTCATCAGGATGCAGATGGTAGTTGGTAAATGGCATTAATCATAGCCATTTGTGATACCCGAAATTGCTCGATGATGATTTTAGCAGAAAACAGCTGATAACTTTAACAAAAATTTACTTAAGTTTTTTGCATCTAGATGGGCACCCATCCTTATACCAAATCCCGTTGAATAACTATATTTTCCGTAAGTTAAGCTGAGGTATCTGGGAAGGCTGGGGAGTCTCTTAAGAAGGGTTTGGCTTAAATAACTAAATAACCCACTTAAGATAGATATAGGTGAAATCCAGATAACTTGTGGATTGGCTCAAAAACAATGGTTGCGATCGCCCAAAAACCTTTGACCTTCGAGGACTTTCTTCACTGGGATGACGGTTCCGGTAGGTCATTCGAGCTTTTCCAGGGAGTTGTTATGCCCCTTAGTGAACCCACAGCCAAACATAAAGACGTCGTTGATGGGCTTTGTCGCCTCCTAAACAACCATTGCCAAGACTTGAATCTACCTTATATTCCCCGTCAGAACAAACAACTCATCAAATTGTAGCGTTGACTGAAACTTAGGTAGTAAAAAAATAAGGCATTCTTAATTCACACTATGTTGATTTTGTCAATATCAAGTAATCAGGCGACAGTCTAGAATACCAATTCAGTATCCTGTTCTTTTGCAGTTAGGGTAGAATTTTACTTGCAGCTTCAATTGCTTCTTGGAATAGAGCGATCGCTGGTTCAATATCTTGCTCAACTAACCAACCTCGTTATATCTTTTATCTGACAATTTCTGGTGTGATCGCAGCGTTCCTTTTAACTTACTCTAGCATTTCAGCTGATTTACTCTAGCTGCAAGTTATACTCAACAATGTAAACAGAAACATAATATACCATCCATTTTGTCAAATTGAAAGCATGGAATTAAATCAATTATCTAACATTTTAAATCAACTAATTGCACTCCCTCAAGAAATTGAATTGGTAAAATTTACCAATTAACGAGGTGTTCAAATGTCTGAAAGTGTTATAGGTCATAGGTTATAGCAAATGAAGTTTAAAATACTCTTATGTGACTGGCTCATCACTGCTTCTGCTCCATCACTTTTTCGTTAACCGCCATACACCGTCCCAATCTTGAGAAGGCGGATTTTCCTGTAGGGTTTGCACTCGTTGGAGGTAGAGATTTGCTGGACTATCAGTGGCATTAAGGTGCAGACATTCCTCAAAACACTGCTGCGCTTCCTCCCAATTCTGCTGCCGATAGGCTGTTAAACCTTGTTCAAAAGTATCTCGTAGAGCAGACGCATCTGGACTAAGTTCCCCTTTTCGTCCCAACAATTCGTAAACTCGCACTGGTTCTTGTTTACCCACTACCTGTATTAAATCCAGTTCTCTCACCTCAACCGCTTCAGCTGCCATCTGGTAGGTTTCTTCTGAGAGTATCACCTGAGTACCGTATTGTTTGCTGACTCCTTTGAGACGGGAAGCAGTATTGACAGTATCTCCCATAACGGTATAAGACTTGGCAGCGGTTGAACCCATATTGCCGACTACCAATGCACCGGTAGCAATGCCAATGTGGAGGTTCACTGGTGATTCCGTTTTCCCTACAGTCTCAGCCATCAACTGACGGAGTTGTTCTAGTCGAGCAATTTGCTCTAAAGCAGTATAACAAGCTAGTTGAGCATGATTGGTTTCATCAGTAAATGGAGGACCCCAAAACCCCATAATCATGGTGCGGATAAACTTGTCGATGACACCAGAATAGTCGGAGATAGGAGCTGACATTAAGGTTAAATATTGATTAGTCACCTGTACTAATTCATCTGGGGTTAGGGTGTTAGCGATCGCGCTAAAGTCATCAATATCGGAGAAGAAGACAGTCATAACTTGCCGTTCCCCTTCGGTATGAGCACCTTCTGACTTAGCCATCAGGCTTTTCACCACCCGGGGGTCAACATATTTACCAAAGGTATCCTCCAGCTTTTTTTTGAGCCTGAGTTCATCTACCATCGTGTTGAAAGATCGCGCGAGGAAACCAATTTCATCCCCTGTAGTTACTTCTACCTGAGCATCCAAATTCCCTTGATGGATGGCTTGAGTACTCCGGGTTAGTCGGCGCACCGGTTTAACTAAACCAGCTGTTACCACTGATGCCGATAACAGACCAAATCCCGTAGCGAAGGTAGCGACAACGCGATTGAGGTTTTGGACTGTTTGCTGATGTTCCTCCGCTGCTCCCGCTGATTTGACGGTAAACTGTTCTAGCTCTAGGAAAATATCGGCAATTTCTTGGTTAAAGCCATCTGCTTCTGTGCTTAACTCTGCTTCTAACTGACGTGCTTCCTTGAACTGTGATGCGGCAAGTAGCTCAAATATCGCCACAGCATGGTCGTGGAATTGTTGATGATCTGCTTCAATTTGCTCTAATATAGGTTTAATCTGAGTCCACTTTTGCCGATTGGCAGCAATCTGGGCTTCGGTAGTTGCTTGGTCAACCAGTTGAATCGCTTGCACTAAATCCTCATCCACGCGATCGCCTCGTTGCTCAAACAGTTGCCTTTCCTGTTCAATAAGTTCTAAATCCAGAGGCTCTACTTCATAAAGCTTGAGTATCCTTTCCGAATGCCGCTCTTGCTCCAGGGTATGAACATTAACCTTAGCTACAAAATTGGTGATGGGAATAGTGTAGTTGGCTAAACCGGCAATTTCTTGATTGACTTTTCTCAGTCGATTAGAGGAAACAGAAACCACCAGCAACATTAACCCCAACATACTAGTGGCAATGCCAAAGATTTTGATGCCAATAGAAATTCTCAATTGCTTTTGAGTAACCATCCAGATTAAACACTCCTTAACCTACAGCCAAAATTGCCGGTCTCCCTCTAGGATACTGGGATAAATTTCGTTTAATCTTAGTTTAGCCATGCGATCGGTATGCCTTTTGTCAAATGTGATTGAGATGCTCTTATCCTGTATGGAATGGCTCAGAAAAATTTCAGTCTTTTGCAGAAATCTAGCCACCCAACTCAAACCCAGCGATCTAGCTTGGCAAGGCATGAGAAGAGGGCTTTGGGGAGTTACGGGTTTTTATCTATTATGGCTTTTAGTCATCATGGTTGTCCCTAACTTCTGGTTTGGCAAATTAGTCGGGTACTCGGTGATAGTTCTTGCCTCACTTCTGATTAGTGCTCTGATTGCTTTTGTGATCAAGCTTGTCAACAGCCTTCCGTCAAAAGTTAAAAATACTTTATTGATCGTCACTCCATTGTTGACCTTTATCTTCCTACCAGCTGCGGGACTAACAGGTGGTATCATTTTACTTATTAGTATGATGCTGTCAGTGTCTTTTTTGGCAGGGGCCTGTGCTGTAATTTTGAAAAAAGGCCGTGCATCTTGGCAGTCTAGGAAAGTTATCAGCGCCTTGGCGATAGGGCTGGCACTTCTGGTTTCTGTTAACTACCTGCTGTTGAGTGAAAAAGCATCGCTGAATCCTGAATTGGATAATTACCAGCTTGCCA
>JAAHHL010000606.1 GCA_010672185.1 Caldora sp. SIO3E6
GATCTTTACTCCTGTTCTTGCTCTGTTTCTTCAATTGGTGGGGTTTCATCCGTGGTTGGGGCGTCAGTTGGTGCTTGAGCCGCAGCGAGTTGGCGTTCCCTTTCCACCGTTAGCATTTGAGCAATGCGATGCCGGAGATGTTTAAACTGATGTGGTTTTTCTAAGCGTCGGGTTGCCTGTTGCAGGCGCAGCTCAAAGAGTTCACGCTTGGCAGCTAAAATTTCATCGGCCAGTTCCTGATCGTTTAACTTTCTGACCTCTTCTATCTTAGGTAGAGGCATAATCTAAACCTACTCCCCTTCACGGGTAATGAACTTCGTTTTAATTGGTAATTTACTACTAGCTAGACGCATCGCCTCACGGGCTGTTGCTTCGGGAACACCAGCAATTTCAAACAGAATGCGACCCGGTTTGACCACGGCAACCCAATATTCTGGATTACCTTTTCCTGAACCCATACGAGTTTCTGCTGGACGCATCGTGATTGGTTTATCAGGAAAAATCCGAATCCAGATCTTTCCCCCCCTCTTGACATAACGTGTCATGGCACGACGACCGGCTTCAATTTGGCGGGCAGTAATCCAGGAAGGTTCCGTTGCTTGCAGGGCGAATTCACCAAAGTTAATGGCGTTACCGCGACTGGCTGTACCTCTCATGCGTCCGCGATGCTGTTTGCGGAATTTCGTTCTTTTAGGACTTAACATGATCTTGATGAATGTTATTTAGAGAGTAATAATTAACAACCAACAACTAATAACTATTCATTGGAGCGGTCTTCAAATTGCTGGCGGCGTCGTTGTTGACGGCGACGGAGTTGAGGAGGATTAGAAGTTGGTTGTTCTTCTTGACCAGGGATTATTTCTCCTTTGAAGATCCAGACTTTGACACCAAGAATACCGTAGATGGTTTTGGCTGTGCGGTAGGAGTAGTCTATATTCGCCCGCAGAGTA
The DNA here is from genome assembly GCA_010672185.1 of Caldora sp. SIO3E6. Classification (GTDB taxonomy): domain Bacteria; phylum Cyanobacteriota; class Cyanobacteriia; order Cyanobacteriales; family Coleofasciculaceae; genus Caldora. Next base: position 951 of record JAAHHL010000606.1, read on the forward strand.
TGTAAAGGTACTCTTCCTTCACGAGTCCATTCGGTACGAGCAATTTCTGCTCCGTTTAACCTACCACTAACCTGAATTTTGATACCTTCAACTTCAGCACGTTGAGCTCGTTGAATTGCTTGACGTACAACTCTTCTAAAGGAAACTCTTCGCTCTAGCTGCTGGACAATATACTCAGCAATTAACTCCGCATCTGCATCTACTCGTGTTACTTCCACTACATTGATGCGAATTTGGCGATTGTTGCCGAGGAATTCTTGAAACTCGGTACGTAGTTTCTCAATACCGCTGCCGCCACGACCAACGACTACACCAGGTCTAGCAGTGTGGACTTCTAAATCGATTTGGTCTGCTTTACGTTCGATGCGGACGTCAGAAATTCCTGCATTATTTAGGGTTTTCTCGACGTACTTGCGTATTTTATAGTCTTCTTGTAGTAATTCTGGGTAACGTTTAGTGTCAGCAAACCAGCAAGAACGGTGCTCTTTGGTAATACCCAGTCGGAAACCAGTTGGATGAATTTTCTGTCCCACGAATCTTTCCTTGTTTGTTGTTTAAGAGTCGGTTAGAAATTGATTAGTTAGAATTATTTACCAACAAAAATTATTCATCGACTTCCGGAGAAACTGCCACAGTAATATGACAGGTCGGCTTCCGAATTTGATAAGCACGACCTTGAGCTCTTGGTCGGTAGCGTTTTAAGCTAGGTCCCATGTCAGCAAAGGCTTTGGTTACGACCAAAGAAGCAGGGTTAAGACCACCATTTTCTTCAGCATTGGCTACCGCAGAACGCAAGACTTTGAGCACCGGCTCACAGGCTCGATAAGGCATAAATTCCAGAATGATCAGGGCTTCTCGATAGGAGCGACCTCTAATCTGATCAAGTACTCGCCTCACCTTAAAGGGAGACATCCGAATGTAGCGTGCGATCGCTTTAGTTTCTAATGTAGTATCTATCGCCATAGTTTTCATTTTCTTGTCAAGTTATGAAGATTGAGAATTAAAAGTTTTTGATGACAATTTTTGCTTCTCAATTAACAAACCTTTTACTTGGCTAGCGACCCCTACGATCACTCTTACTATGTCCCCGAAAGGTGCGAGTTGGTGCAAATTCGCCAAGTTTATGACCGACCATTTGCTCACTGATAAAAACCGGTACATGAGTTTTACCGTTGTGAACAGCGACGGTGTGACCAATCATGATTGGCAAAATAGTCGAAGCTCGTGACCAGGTTTTGATTACTTGTTTTTCGCCCTTGGCATTCAGTTTCTCTATTTTTTTGAGTAAACTGTCTGCAATAAAAGGACCTTTTTTTAATGAACGACCCATAATTCCCTATTGGCAAATTTTTTGTCAGTTATTTTGGGTTTGAGAGCAATGGCTGTAGAACAACGGAACACACTAAACTAACAACTGCTAATTTAGCTTTCTCGACCTCCACGTCCTCGTTTTGATGATTTTCTGCGACGTCGGATAATCAAAGAATCACTTTGCTTATTCCGTTTGCGAGTTTTCGCTCCCAACGCTGGTTTACCCCAAGGAGTTACTGGAGCAGCTCTACCTACAGGAGCTCTTCCCTCACCACCGCCATGGGGGTGATCTACAGGGTTCATTACACTTCCTCTGACCTGGGGACGTCTTCCTCTGTGCCGATTACGACCAGCTTTACCTAAACTCAGGTTCCTAGCTTCAATGTTACCTACTTGTCCAATGGTTGCGTAGCAATCTTGCCTCACCAGTCGGACTTCTCCAGAAGGTAATTTGAGAGTGACATAACTACCTTCTTTCGCTACTACCTGAGCTGATGCACCAGCAGAACGAGCCATCTGAGCACCTTTTCCTGGTACCAATTCCACATTGTGTACACTAGTTCCTAGGGGAATTTTTTTCAGTGGTAGGGCGTTACCAATTTCGATAGGAGAGTCGGGGCCAGACATCACTGAGCTACCTACTGGCAACCCATTAGGATGGATAATATAGCGTTTTTCACCATCCTGATAGTAAAGAAGTGCAATCCGAGCATTCCGGTGGGGGTCATACTCAATTTCCGCCACTTTTGCCGGAATATTGAGCTTATCGCGACGAAAGTCGATGACACGATACAGTTGTTTGTGTCCACCACCACGACGTCTACTGGTAATAACGCCGCGATTGTTGCGACCTTTTTTACGATGTTTATACTGGGTTAATGATTTTTCCGGTTCACTACGAGTAATCTCGGAGAAATCTGATACTGTACTCTGTCGAGTACCGGGAGTATATGGTCGATAAGCGCGAATTCCCATAACCAATATCCTTTGTCAGTTGTCAGTTTTTGAATAGCTAATGACGAATGTTCACATTACCTAGACGTCTGGGAACAGAGTAATTGAGTCATCAGGGGCCAAGGTTACGATCGCTCGTTTATACTGCGGCTTATAACCAATAAATCTACCAACTCGACGCTTTTTACGTGGTAAACGTAGAGTGTTGACGCCGACAACCTTTACCTCAAATAGACTTTCAATTGCTGCCTTAATTTCTGGCTTTGTCGCTTTGGGTATAACTTCAAAAACATACTTGTTCTGCTCTAGAAGTATGGTCGCTTTTTCAGTCACAATTGGGCGCAGCACTAAGTCTGCAAGGTCGCGGGGGTTATACTTAGTCACTGTAAACCTCCTGAATTTTGGCAAGGGCAGATGAGGTGGTTACAATTTTGTCAGCGGCAAGGATGTCATAAACATTCAAGTGAGTCGCCAATATCAACTTAACGGTTGATAGGTTACGGGCTGACAAGTAAACCATTTCTTCTCGCTGAGGTAGGATGAGGAGAACTTTTGAATCAGGGTTGATACCCCACCGTGTAATTGCTCCTAACAGCTCTTTAGTTTTGGGTTGTGGCATTTGCTCAGCGAAGTCTTCTACCACAATCAAGTCATTAGCTCTACTTTGAAACGCGGTTCGCAGGGCTAACCGACGTTCTTTGCGATTCATCTTGACTTGAAAATCTCTGGGTTTAGGGCCAAAAATTACACCACCACCACGCCATAAAGGAGAACGGTTTGAGCCAGCACGAGCACGACCCGTTCCTTTTTGCCGCCAGGGTTTTCTTCCCCCTCCTCTAACTTCTGAGCGAGTTTTAGTAGAAGCAGTACCCTGACGAGCATTAGTCATTTGCTTGACCATAGCTCGGTGAACAATATGAGCTGCACTTTCTTCTTTGGCAACTCGTAAGTTCAGTGTGGCTTGTCCTGTCTCTTCTCCTTCCCAGTTTTTTACCGTACAATCAACCATTTTTTACCTCCTTGTTGTTATTGGTTATGTGTTATTTACTGGAAGGTTATCTACCAACCATCAATAACCAACAACTAATGACTAACCTCCTACCTTTTTGGTTGGACCAATGCTCAATAGAGCTCCCGGCTTACCAGGAACTGCACCTTTAATCAGTAGCAAGTTACGGTCTGAGTCCACTCGTACTACCTCGAGTTTGCGGATAGTAATCCGTTTTCCTCCATAACGACCTGCCATCTTTTTACCGGGATAAGTCCGTCCAGGAGTCGTTCCTGCTCCGGTCGAACCTGGTAAACGGTGATTTTTGGAACCATGAGCCATTGGTCCACGTCTAAAGTTATGACGCTTCTGATAACCGGCAAAGCCACGACCAATACTGGTTCCTGTGACATCAACTATTTGACCGGCTGTGAAAATATCGGCTTTGATGGATTGACCAAGCTCAAATTGACTGGTGTCATGCAAGGGATATTCCCTTAGGTGACGTAATGGAGGAGCGCTGGACTTGGCTAAATGTCCGAGCTCAGGCTTGTTAATTATTTTTGGTTTTACTTCGTCATAACCAAGCTGGACGGAGTTGTAGCCGTCTGTCTGCTTGGTTTTGATTTGTGTAATGGTGCATGGACCTGCTTGGATAACGGTGACAGGAAGGGCTCTTCCTGCTTCGTCAAACACTTGAGTCATGCCAAGTTTAGTGCCGAGGATACCAACAGACACTGGCTTCTCCTTTTTAGAGTTCTACCCGACAAACTAAGTTGCCTTTGTCAACATTAGACAATCTCCTCTGTTGAGGAGACAGTTACCTTTTGCTAGCTTTACAAGAGCTTAGAAGCCAGCTTGTGCGAACTTGTCTATTAAATACTGGCTAAGATAACGCCTTAATTCGTCA
>JAAHHL010000607.1 GCA_010672185.1 Caldora sp. SIO3E6
TCATGTCTAAATGATAGCATAGATGACCAAGTTTGACTATATTTTTAGTGAAACTTTACGATACCAGAAAAAGAAGCTAAGCGCCTACCCAGATATCCCTTGCCTGCTATGCTAGTTGGTAAACTTGCTGTCGATAAATCAAGGCAAGGGCAAAAGTTGGGAGAAGAATTACTCATCCATGCTCTTGATAAGGCTCTAAGTCTATCAGAGGAAGTAGGTATATTTGCGGTGAGGGTAGATGCTCTTGATGAGCGAGCCAAAAGTTTTTATTTAAAGTATGGCTTTCAACCATTTCAGGATCAGCCTTTCTCACTATTTATCACGATTAAAACGATTAAGCAATTGTACATGTGAGTTCATCCCAAATAATTCAAAATTATCTTTTCCTAATGAATGCAAAATGCAAAATGCATTCAAAAAATGGTCGGAGCTTGGTTGACATCTACCAATCAACAGGCTATAATATGGCTCAATTATGTCATCGACACACCTCCGCCGATCCTTGAAAACCGCATAACTTCGTTGACCTGTGTCGATGCCTTACGGGGCAAGGTTTACAGACGACAAAATTGGTACTTCTGAAGAAAAATTTTTCCATTTTTTGGAGGTGTGTAGATTGGGGTATCTCAAACCCTATCCTGGTAAAGGTTCCAAAAGGGTACTCTTTACAAACCAATTCCCCTCAGCGGGGATGTAAACAAAACGGTAAAATACCGCTGAATGGTAAGTCTACCTCTAACTTTACAAACCAATTCCCCTCAGCGGGGATGTAAACCTTCATATGATTGTACCTCCTTTAAGGTGATTTAGATTAGACTTTACAAACCAATTCCCCTCAGCGGGGATGTAAACGGTTGGAAAGTTTCGGCTAGCTGCTGATTAAGACTTTACAAATCAATTCCCCTCAGCGGGGATGTATATAAAAACCGAATTTTCTAGTGCGATCGCTTACCTTGTAGTGCTGTGACACACCTAAAATAGTAGAGACCCAAAACTCGAGGGAACTGTGTTGGGTCGAGGCAACGAGACCCAACCTACATCTGTTGCGTCATTCCCCATTTCTCATTCTCAATTCCCTGTTGCCTATCGTTTTCTCGAAGGCAATTTTTACAATGATTGTACCCGTAAGTGGTGCGTTACGCTACGCTAACACACCCTACGATAGGTACTCAATTCTCAATTCTCAATTCTTAATTCTTAACCGCGATGCCATTTAGTAACACCACCAGCCTGATCAATTAAAGTAATACCCAGATCTTTCAATTCATCGCGAATACGATCCGCTTCAGCAAAATTTTTCGCCTTTCGTGCCTGAAAACGCTGCTCGATTAAAGACTCAATTTCCGTTTCCGTTAAACTATCAGCAGGTTCTTCAACTGATTCCTCTGGCTCAGCTTCCAAACCAAATACCTGTGCTAGTTCTACTAAAGTGCGCCATTTTTGCTCTAATTCTGGGGAGGGTACTTCTGTTTTCCCTTGATGCACCAAAATATTGCCTTCCCGTTGCAATTCCTTGGCTACTTCAAACAAGACTGCTAAACCACCAGCAAAGTTGAAGTCATCATCCACTGCCTCTTGAAAGCGCTGCGCAATGGGAGAGGAAATAGCAGCGGAATCATCCCATCCCAATTGCTTACCGTACTGATGAGCAAATAACAATCCTTCCTTGATGGTTTGCCAACCATTGGTGGCAGCCGCGATCGCTTCATCACTAAAATCGAGAGGCTTGCGGTATTGTACTTGCAGGACAAACAACCGTATAGCCATCGGGTCTGCTGGACGGTCTAGCAAGTCGCGGATCGTGGTAAAGTTGCCCAAAGATTTGGACATTTTCTCTCCGCCCACTTTGACCATACCATTGTGCAACCAATAATGAGCCAGCGGCTTGCCTGTTACTGCCTCTGATTGAGCGATTTCATTCTCGTGGTGGGGAAAAGTCAAGTCAGAGCCACCAGTATGAATATCAATAGTTTCTCCCAAATTGTCTCGCACCATTGCGGAGCATTCGATATGCCAACCAGGACGTCCCTTACCCCAAGGGGATTCCCAAGCGGGTTCCCCTGGCTTGGAAGCTTTCCACAGGGCAAAATCAAACGGGTCTTTTTTCTTAGAGGCTTCTGAATCTCCTACCGTTACCCTACCACTAGCACCTGCTTGCAAGTCTTCTAACTTCCTGCCAGAGAGTTTGCCATACTCAGAAAACTGGCGCACTGTATAGTAAACATCTCCTTGAGCTGGGTAAGCGTAGCCTTTTTGCTCCAACTCGTATACCAGCCGTTTAATGCCATCAAGGGTATGAGTGGCACGGGGATAAGCATCTGCTGGTTGGACATTCAGGCGCTCCATATCGACAAAATATGCCTGGATAAAGCGCTCTGCCACTTCTTCCATAGTTGTCCCTTCTCGCCTTGCCCGGTTGAGAATCTTGTCGTCAATATCAGTAAAATTCTGTACATACTTCACCTCATAACCCTGCCATTGTAGATAGCGGCGAACCGTATCCCAAACGATGCAAGTTCTAGCATGACCCAAATGGCAATAGTCATACGCCGTGATACCGCAGCAATACATCTGTACTTTACCAGCTTCTACAGTTTCAAAAGGCTCTTTGCGGCGAGTCAGGGTATTGTAGAGGGTCAGGGTCATAACAAAGTAATCAGTAATAAGCATTAGAAGGCAGGAGGCAGGAGGCAGGAGGCAGGAGTAATAAGAGTTTTCCTTGCCTAAAAAGAAGCCAGAAACTATTCATATCAAAGGATTCAGCCATCCATTTTCATTTTTAGTTTCTCGAGAGTAACAAGTAATGAGTAGGGGCGTAGCATTTGGGCGATCATTTAAGCACATATACCCAAGTATACCTATCCAAATGCTACGCCCAACCTCCTGCCTGAAGAGTAAACTGAGTATCTTACAGTTTTATATATAGGCGCACACCTTACCCATTATGAAAAAATAGTATCAGAAAATAAAAATAATACCAAATCTGCCTTTTAAAACCCTGATTTCGTCTAAGCCTTCTTTTCTGAGTGAGTTGAAATAGGGCGTCTTACCCCTCACGTAGTTCAATTACTGAATAGACAAGACTTTTCGTGCTTTGTCCATTATCCCTTAACCTAACCCTACACCAATTCGCCAACAGTATCTTATATTTAAGGGAGTGACGACACCGCATAAGTGCTAAGCAGGTCTTCATATCGATATAAATTTGAAGTTTTCAATAGCTCTATGGAATCAGCAACAATTAAGTCTGCCCCTAATCAAGTAATGGATGCTCCTCAGCACGGTTTGCCAGTCACCATCATTACTGGTTTTCTCGGCAGCGGCAAAACGACTCTCCTCAACCATATCTTGAGTAACCAAGAAGGCGTCAAAACCGCTGTACTTGTCAATGAGTTTGGTGAAATTGGCATTGATAATGAGCTGATTGTCGCCACCGAAGATGACATGGTGGAACTGAATAACGGTTGTGTCTGTTGTACGATTAACAATGATTTAGTCGAGGCAATCTACAAGGTGCTCGAACGGGAAAACAAGGTAGATTATTTGGTAGTGGAGACCACCGGTTTAGCAGACCCCCTACCAGTAGCTCTGACTTTCCTGGGTACAGAACTGCGAGATATGACTCGCCTAGATTCGATCGTCACTATGGTAGACTGCGAAAATTTCAGTCTGGATTTGTTCAACAGCGAGGCAGCTAGTAGTCAGATTGCTTATGGCGACATTATTGTACTCAATAAAACTGACCTGGTAGAGGAAGTTGATGTTGATTCACTCGAAGCTAGAATTAGACAGATCAAATCAGGTTCCAGGATTCTTCGTACTAATCAAGCAAAAGTTCCACTGCCTCTAGTTCTCAGCGTTGGCTTATTTGAGTCAGACAAGTATTTCGAGGCAGAATCATCAGCTCATGACCATCATGAACATGATCATGATCACGAGCACCATCACCACCAGGATCACTCTCATCACGATCATGAGCATGATCACCACCATGAGCATGATCACTCTCATCACTCCCATCACTTAGAAAATGATGGCTTTACTTCCATTTCCTTCGAGAGCGACAAGCCACTGGCTATCAAGAAATTTCAGTATTTTCTAGATCATCAACTAACTTCCAATATTTTCCGAGCTAAGGGAATCATCAAATTTGACGAGAGCCCTCTCCGTCATATCTTCCATCTCAGCGGTAAGCGATTTAGTATTGAGGATGATGAGTGGAAAGGTCAACCCAAAACTCAACTCGTACTAATTGGTCAGGATTTAGATCATGAGATGTTGCGGGAGCAATTACAAAATTGTGTCTGTATACCTTCTGTTAATCAAGTCTAAGACTTTGGTCAGTAAACCATCGTAGGGGCGCACCGACGTGCGCCCTCAACTCGGAACTAAAAATGGCGAATTAATTCAGCAACAGACCAACCTTGAGCGATCGCTCCCTGAGGGGCATGGGGTGGGTCACCATCAAAAATTTCGGAAATCGAGCCGAGGCAGGCTTGCTGTTGCAGGTGCTCTAACAAAGGTTGCCAGTCCCAGGGAAGCGTTTCTGTGGGGTAGAAGCGCTTCCAAGCACGGACAAATGGTCCGATCAGCCAGCTCCAAACTGTACCCTGATGGTAGGCAGTATCACGATGCCACCGATTACCGCTATAGTTACCAATGTAGTCTGGGTCAGCAGGATCAAGGCTACGCAAACCGTAAGGAGTTAATAGACGATCGCGTACCACTTGCAACACTGACTGTCCCTGATGCTCAGGGAAGCCGCAATGATACAGGGAGAGAGCCAAAACTGCATTGGGGCGAATTTGGCCATTGCGCCGGTCATCCGGTTCAATGGTATCAAACAAGTAACCCTGCTCTGGATTCCAAAACTTGAGCAATGAAGCCTTTACTTGTTGGGCCTGTTCAGTATAGTGTTGGCCGTGGTGTAACAGACGTACTTGATCCGTAGACCCCTCACTCACCAATTGTTCCGTCCACTTACTGATCCAACACAGAGCCGAGTACCATAAGGCATTAATTTCTACAGGCTTGCCCCGGCGTGGCGTCACCGGCTTACCATCAATTACTGCATCCATCCAAGTCAGAGCTACTTGGGGAGC
>JAAHHL010000608.1 GCA_010672185.1 Caldora sp. SIO3E6
GGGAATTGGGAATTGGGAATTGGGAATTGGGAATTGGGAATTGGGAATTGGGAATTGGGAATTGGGAATTGGGAATTGGGAATTGGGAATTGGGAATTGGGAATTGGGAATTGGGAATTGAGAATTGGGAATTGGGAATTGAGAATTGGGAATTGGGAATTGGGAATTGAGAATTGGGAATTGAGAATTGAGAATTGGGAATTGAGAATTGGCAATATCTTCCTTGTCTCCCTTGTCTCCCTTGTCTTCCTTGTCTTCCTTGTCTTCCTTGTCTTCCTTGTCTTCCTTGTCTCCCTTGTCTTCCTTGTCTCCCTTGTCTTCCTTGTCTCCCTTGTCTCCCTTGTCTCCCTTGTCTTCCTTGTCTTCCTTGTCTTCCTTGTCTTCCTTGTCTCCCTTGTCTCCCTTGTCTCCCCATCTCCCCACCCCCCATCTCCCTACCTCCCCATCCCTTCCCAGGCGGGGTGAGAGAGTAAAGAAGCGATTACCCGAACACCTCGCAGTTGATTGGAAAGGGGTAGATGACCTAAGGGGGCACTGAGATCCCAAGTAAACTCATTAGGATAGCGAGTCCAGTTGTTTTCTTGCTTCCAGCCAATTTTAGGCCAAAGCTTATCCCAGTTTTTGCCTAGAGAAAGCCAAAGCTCTCGTTGCACGGAAAAACCAAATTTGCCTTGAGAGTGAACTAACCACAAGCTATTGATAGTCTGTAAATCAGTAACAGGGAAACTATCTACTTCAGAAAAGTACAACCATTTTCTGTCTACAGCTGTAGCTCCTGCTAATTCACAGAGCTTTTCTAGAGTAATACGGTCGGCTACCAGAAAGTCTTGTTGCAGGAGCATTTGTTGCAATTTGCTGTAGTCAATGGCAGCCTCAGAGTGCAAAGGTACTATACCTGTGGGAAAATGGGCTTGCAGAAATTCTGTGGTGCTTGGGGTATCAGCCTTATAGAGAATTTGGTAAGCAAGACCAGCCGCGAGGTTAGTCGGATTTTCCCGTTGCTCCTGTAAAAATGTCATTAAAACTTCTAGCCCAGGAGCGCCTGTGCTACCCAGTTCCCGAATCAGCAGGAGCTGTTTTTTTTCCGAACTTGATTGGAGCTGTTGTTGCAGCTCGGCAATTTTGGTAGAGACTTCTGGTACTGAGGCAGTCGTTTGATCTATCATGAAGCGACTTGGAGTGAGGTTAGAGATAGAGAATAGGGACTACAAACAACGGGTGGTTGTGATTTAAGAAAAAATCACGACCCGATTACTATTTAACCTTACAACGGGGGCAGTTTTAGCATATTGGTTAGTCCATTGTTTAACTGCCCTTATTATTCCCAGGGGGTGAACGAAATTTGGGGTGGGATTTCTTGAGCTTTGTATCCAAAAATTATCAGTTCTCTCTTCTTCCTCCGCACCTCCGCACCTCCGCTCCCCACCCTTTTTTTCGCTCACCCCTCCCCCAGCTTCCCTACTGACGGGGTATCGCTAAAATGGTAGAACAAGTCAAGTGTCGGAATAAAGATTTACAATCACCTTAACAGCTACTGTCCTCACACCCATGACCAACAGTGAAAATCGTTTTAGAGAATATCCATAAGTCTTATGGTAAGAAGACAATTGTTAATCGCGTCAATATTTCCGTTGCTCAAGGAGAAATAGTAGGATTGCTTGGTCCCAATGGTGCGGGGAAAACTACTACCTTTTACATCGCCACTGGCTTAGAAAAACCCAACCAGGGTAAAGTCTGGCTTGACAATCTTGACATTACACCCTTACCAATCAACCGACGAGCTCATCTGGGCATTGGCTATCTGCCTCAAGAACCCAGTATCTTCCGTAACCTGAGTGTACAGGATAATATTCTACTAGTACTAGAACAAACTGGTGTACCTAGAGGTGAGTGGCGCTTAAGGCTACGTCAATTGCTCAAGGAATTTCGTTTGGAAAAAGTAGCAAATACGATAGGTAATCAAGTTTCTGGAGGTGAGCGACGTCGAACAGAATTGGCAAGATCTTTAGCCTCTGGTATTGATGGACCCAAATTTTTGCTGCTAGATGAACCATTTGCTGGTGTTGACCCTATTGCCGTCTCTGAGATTCAATTAATTGTTGAAGGCTTGCGCGATCGCCACATGGGAATTTTGATTACTGATCACAATGTCCGAGAAACTTTGGCAATCACAGATCGAGCCTATATTATGCGAGATGGACAAATCCTGGCTTCTGGCAATGCGGAGGAGCTTTACACTAATCCCTTAGTAAGGCAGCACTACCTAGGTGAGCAGTTCCAGCAATAAAACCAATCCTCATGATATTCGGTAAATCCAAATCCCTCATTTCCCTAATTCCCGGCTTATCGGTGATGGATCGATACATGATCACCGAGTTAATTCCACCTTTTCTGTTTGGCATCGGAATTTTTTCTTCTATTGGAGTAACAGTCGGTAAAGTATTTTACATCTTGCGAGAAGCTGTAGATGGAGGCTTACCGATGTCACTGGTGGTGCAAATCTTGCTGTTGAGCCTACCCCAGTTTATTGCCTATGCCCTTCCTACTTCAATACTTCTGGCTACTTTATTGACTTACAGCCGCCTTTCTAGTGATAGTGAAATAATCGCTCTGCGTAGCTCTGGTGTAAGTACTTATCGCCTAGTGCTACCAGCCTTAATTATGAGTTTACTGGTCACTGGTATTACCTTTATCTTTAATGAACAGGTTGTCCCCGCAGCTAACTACCAAGGAACAAATCTCCTCAATCAAGCTCTCAACAAAGAACAACCATCGTTTCGGGAAAACAATATTCTATATCCTGAATATGGAGAAGTCACACGACCCAATGGTCAAAAAATTAGATCCCTCAAGCGCTTGTTCTATGCCGATCAATTTGACGGTGAGCGCATGATCGGCTTAACTGTTCTAGACTGGTCTCAACAGGGTCTTAACCAAATTGTTACTTCTGAATCCGCTGAGTGGAATCCTAGTGAAAGTACTTGGAAATTTTTCAATGGTACTATCTATCTTATCTCTCCTGATGCCTCTTACCGTGATATCGTGCGATTTGAAAATCAGAAAGTCCAACTGCCCAGAACACCCCTTGATGTAGCCATTAGAGGTCGTGATTATGGTGAAATGAATATTGCTCAGGTGAAAGAGAATATCGAGATAGAGCGCTTGAGCAATAATGAAGGGAGACTGCGTAAACTCATGATTCGTCTGCAACAAAAATTTGCCCTACCTTTTGCTTGTCTCACTTTCGGCTTGGTAGGTTCAGCTTTGGGCAACAATCCACGTCGAACTAATAAAGCAACTGGTTTTGGTATTTGTGTGGTAGTAGTTTTTACTTATTACATTCTGATTGCTGTGGGTGATGCTCTGGGATTGAGCAATTATCTACCACCCTTAGTAGCTGCCTGGCTGCCCAATTTATTCGGTTTATCGATTGGGGGATGGTTATTATTCAAGATGGCTCAATAAGCTAGTGCTTTGAAGGCAGGAGGCAGGAGGCAGGAGGCAGAAGGGAAGGAAGAAGGTTGCAAGGTAAAAAGAAATTATATAGCAACCGTCAAGGCGGTTAGGACAACACCAAATGCTGAAACCTTTACCTGTCAATCTCTTCTCTTCTAATCTGAAAATAGACGCGGGGACACGGAGACGCGGAGAGAGGAATTTTCATACATGGTGGTAAAATTTTTTCATCGGGACTGCCTTCTGACTTGAAAGAGACGCGGGGACGCGGGGACGCGGAGAGAGGGATTTTCATGCATGGTGGTAAAATTTTTTCATCGGGACTGCCTTCTGCCCTCTGCCCTCTGCCTTCTGCCTTTTGCTATAACTTGCCACTTTTAACTGATGTAGTATAGAGGAATGGGTCAGAATCAATACCATATCTTTGTGAGCTATGTCATCTCCTAGGAAGCCTCCTGCCTACCTTCGCTATTTTAAAGCCCGACTTAAACCTCTTGGGCGACCGGTATTTTGGGTATCAACCCTGGGAATGGTGTCAGTGCTGGTGGCTACTGGGTACTATTGGCAACATCCAGAATTATTACAGGAGTTGATAAATGAGCAAGCTACCGATTCGGAGCAACTAACTGATGATCTAACAGATACTCCAACCCTCTCTTCTGAGGAACTAGCTGCCGTTATAGCTGATATTGACAGTTCTTCGGTTTTATTGTCAGAATTTGACAAAACAAGAGCGTTAAGCACAATTACTCAACCCAGCCGGAAATCTGAGAAAAAGAAGTCAGAAGGTCTATTTTCTGAATTTATAACTCAGCAAGGAAAAACTGACTCCCCACAAAAGTTAACCATCCCCACCTTCCAAAACAAGCTTCCGAACCAAGCAAATTACAGTAATCCTTTTTCCAAATCCACCCAAAAATTCGCAAGTCCGGGTCTTGTTTCCGGGAGTAATGTGCTTAATAATAATTTTGGAGTAGGCTTAGGAAAAAATAACCAAAACCCTAGTCAAAATTCTTCTTCATTGACAACAGGAAAAGTCACTACACCAAATTGGAGTGTAAACTACCCCAGTGTCCCCAAGAGCAACCACAGCGAAGCAACATTAAACCCACCGCAAATTCCTGCTACCAACTCTTCTACCGCTGCTGACGAGACGAGCACTTCTGATAATCAACAGGAGCAGGTATCACAGCCAACTTTTCCTTATACAGGACAAACTTCTGCTTCTCCTGTATCTATACCAAGCCCAACTCAATTCCCCCGTTCCCGTCCGAAAACCTTTACTTATTCTAATCCTTACAATAGTTCTGTTCCCTCTCGGTCTATTCCTAGTGTACCGACAGCTTCACCGATAACTCCAGTAACACCAGTAGTACCAAAAAGTAACTATGGACAATATTCTACTCAGCCTTCTGCTTCACCTAATCTAGTACCTGATACTGAATCAAAGTCCACATTTGGGGAGACAGGTTTAAAGCCGAGTCAACTGGATGAGTCTGACTTTAATGCTGCTGGGAATTAACAATGGTTACTTATCACACACAGCAGATCAACCTTAGCTTAACGCAACAAAAAGCCTATTGGGGAAAGCAACCTATTTTAGAAGCATTTTCAAATGAGTCGCGATCGCCAGATCATAAATA
>JAAHHL010000609.1 GCA_010672185.1 Caldora sp. SIO3E6
TACCACCATAAAGTTGATCAGTCCCCTCACCGCCAAAGAGGATATCGCTGCCATTACCCCCATAAAGTTGATCATTTCCCTCACCACCATCGAGGTTGTCACTACCATCATCCCCATAGAGAAGATCATCTCCCGTCTCTCCCAACAGAAAATCATGTCTTAAACCCCCACTGAGGTTATCATTTCCAGCGCCTCCAAACAGAAAATCGTGTCCCTGGTTTCCTCGGAGTACATCATCACCTCCGAAACCAAGGATTTTATCAATTCCTAGAGTCCCTTCCAGGATGTCATCACCAGCAGTACCATTGATAATTGTGGGCAAATTACGATCCATGATGCTTCCCTAAAAGTCTAAAGTTATCGAGTTTGGGTAGAAGGGGTGATTTTTTTCCTTCTGTAGGGTTAATAGGGAAGCAAAGATCAAGTTATGCAGTTGAGTGGGGGAAACAAGGGGAATTTGTTACAAACCTTCACAATTAGCCCCAAATAGATCCCCGACTTCTTGGTTATTGAAACCAGCTTTAGCTAAAATATTAGTAGTGAAACCAGAACACCGACCATGCCTGCCAAACACATCCGCTTTGATTGGGCTATCAAAAGACTACTGCGCAATAAAGCTAATTATGTAGTATTGGAAGGCTTTTTAAGTGAGTTATTATACCAAGATATAACCATCAAGACCCTCCTCGAAAGTGAAAGCAATCAACAAACTATTGAGGATAAAAGCAACCGGGTCGATATTATTGCCGAAACCGCTAACTCGGAGTTGATCCTCATCGAAGTACAAAACAACTCCCAACTCGATTATTTTCACCGTATGCTCTACGGTGTGTCTAATTTAATCACCGAATATCTCGAAAAAGGACAAGAGTACGGGGAAATTAGGAAAGTCTACTCAGTGAATATCGTCTACTTTAATCTCGGTAAGGGAGATGACTATATTTATCGTCTCAACTCAGAGTTCATAGGGATGAATAGGGGAGATACTCTGGAATTGACTAAAGCTCAAGAAAAGAAGTTTGATATAAAAAAAGTAGCAGATATCTTTCCCGAATACTACCTGCTGAAAGTGAGGAATTTTCAAGGAACAGCGGAAACGACCTTACAGGAATGGATCTATTTTCTGAGAAACAGTGAGATCAAGGAAGAATTTGCTGCCAAAGGAATGGTAGAAGCGAAGGAAACCTTGCGAGTAAATAATTTATCAGACAGTGAAAGAGCGGCATATAACCGTTATATGGATAACAAGAGTTACGAAGCAAGTATCTTGAGTACTCAAGAGTTTGAGGTGCAATGGCAAATCGAACAGATTGAGGAGGCTAAAATGATAGCTAGGGAAGAAGGTCGCCAAGAAAATACCATAGCGATCGCACGGTCGTGTAAACAACAAGGTCTAGATATAGAGACAATTATGGCAATTACCCAACTGTCTAGGGAAGATATCGAAGCTTTGTGAGTTGTTACTTATCTAAATTCTCAATAACCTATGTCCGTTAAAAACCGCTATCCTAATCAAGACCGATATATCAACTTACTCACCGACTTCGGATTCAAACGGTTGTTCGGTACTGAACCGAACAAGGAACTATTGATCGATTTTTTGAATGTGATGTTGCCTCCCCAACATACGGTGCAAGATGTCAGCTACAGAAATAACGAGAATCTGGGCAATACTCCCCTAGACCGCAAAGCAATCTTTGATATTTATTGTGAAAGCAAAACCGGAGAAAAGTTTATCGTCGAGCTTCAAAAGGCTAAGCAAAACTACTTTAAAGACCGGAGCGTTTATTATGCCACCTTTCCCATTCAAGAACAGGCTCTAAAAGGAGAGTGGAATTATAAATTGTCCTCTGTATATACGATTGGCATCTTGGATTTTATCTTTGAAGACCATGAAGAGGAGCCAGAACTGTTCCATATCGTAGAACTAAAAAATCAAAAATGTAAAGTATTCTATGATAAATTGAAATTCATTTATGTGGAACTACCGAAGTTTACCAAAACCGTTGAGGAATTAGAAAGTCATTTTGATAAGTGGCTGTTTTTATTGAGGCATTTATCGGAGTTAGAAGCACCACCACTAGCTCTGCAAGAGGTAGTTTTTGAGCAGTTATTTGAAATATCGGAAATCGCCAACTTTTCTTCCGTTGAGCAAGAGGCTTATGAAAATAGCTTGAAATACTACAGAGATTTACAGAATGTGGTGGCAACCTCAAGAGAGGAAGGTGTCGAACAAGGTCGCCAAGAAGGTATTGAACAAGGTCGCCAAGAAGGTATCGAACAAGGTCGCCAAGAAGGTATTGAACAAGGTCGCCAAGAAGGTATCCAAGAAAATACCATAGCGATTGCACGTTCGTGTAAACAACAAGGTCTAGATATAGAGACGATTATGGCAATTACCCAACTGTCTAGGGAAGATATCGAAGCTTTGTGAGTTGGTTGCAAAAGAGGTTATTTTTTGCTACCATTATTGATAATGGAGAAGTTGTGCGCATATAAACTAGATAAGGCTACAAAGATATCTTGTTGTTTGACGTAGTGGCGTGACACACCTAAAAATGTAGGTTGGGTGGAACCGTTTACGCCAAGCGTCTCCGAAGGAGAAGTGAAAACCAACGAAATAGGTTTCACTGTTGGGTTCCGCTATCGCTACACCCAACCTACTTATTCCACTATTTTAGGTGTGTCAGTCAAGAAACTGGGTTTCTTTTGGTAAAAATTATTATCCTCACGAGAAACCCAGTTTCATCAAAATGCTAGAAAGCGAAAATGTCACTGTTGGTGAGAGCAACTCCACCAGAAAGCTGTGCAAACTGGACTTGTGCTAAAACTCCTGTGCCATCGGGGTCGAAAAATAAGGCACCGGTGGTATCGTCATAGATAAAGCGATCGCTTGCCTTAGTAGCTGCTGAACCGATGGTAAACTCTTCAGCATCTAGCAAACCTACGGTGAGTTCGTTATCAAAACCACTGATAAATACTCGAATTTGGTCTCCTTCAGTAGAGTCAAAATCAGTAATAGTATCAATTCCTTGGTTGGAGGAGCTAAAGTTAAATTTATCTGCACCAGCACCGCCAGTGAGCAGATCATCTCCTAGTAAACCCCCTAAAGTATTGTTACCAGCATCACCAATCAACTGATCATCAAAGTTACTACCAGTAAGGAGTTCTATATTCACTAAGGTGTCAACTTCCGTCTGATTAACAGAGGTAGCAGTCCCTTGATTGAGATCAGCAATAACTCCTGCTTGTGAACCTAAGAAGGAAACACTATCAATACCATCTCCACCATCAAGGAAATCATTACCAGCTTCCCCCCGCAGCAAATTATTGAGATTATTACCAATAAGTGTGTCATTGAAAGCAGTACCAATTAATCGCTCAATGTTGATTAAGGTTTCAACTACTTCCACTCCAGTATCATCAATATAAGTGGCACGCTCCTGACTCAAGTCAGCGGTGATGGCAAATGGCTCAAGATCAAAGCCAACAGTATCAATACCTTCACCACCATCAAAGTAATCTTCACCAGTATTCCCCCGAAGCCAATTATTGCCATCATCACCGATTAGTCTGTCATCGAAAGCTGTTCCTATTAGGTTTTCGATATTAATCAAAGTTTCGACTACTTCCACCCCAGCATCGTCAATATAGGTGGCACGCTCCTGACTCAAATCAGCTGTGATGGCAGACTTCTCATTAAAAAAGTTAACCAGATCAACACCATCACCACCATCGAAGTAATCTACACCACCATTTCCCCGCAGCCAATTATTGCCATCATCACCGATAAGTGTGTCATTGAAAGCAGATCCTATTAGGCTTTCGATATTGAGCAAAGTCTCGACTACTTCCTCCCCAGCATCATCAATGTAGGTAGCGCGATTTTGACTCAAGTCAGCAGTGATGGCAAATTTCTCTAGAGTAAAGCTAACAGAATCAAAACCTTCACCACCATCGAAGTAATCTGTACCACCATTCCCGAACAGCACATTATTGCCATCATCACCAATTAGTATGTCATCGAAAGCAGTTCCCCGTAGATTTTCGATGTTAATCAAAGTCTCGACTACTTCTTCCCCTGCATCATCAATATAGGTGGCGCGACTTTGACTCAAGTCAGCAGTGATAGCAAAGTTCTCATTAGAAAAGTCAACTGTATCCCTTCCTGCGCCACCGTTAAAGTAATCTAAACCAGCACCACCATTGAGGTTATCATTTCCCTCGCCACCGAAAAGAGTATCGCTACCATTACCCCCATCAAGTTGATCATTTCCCGCACCTCCATCAAGATTATCATTACCATCATCCCCATAGAGAAGATCATTTCCTGCCTCTCCCAACAGAAAATCACGTCCTAAACCCCCACTGAGGTTATCATTCCCTGCACCTCCAAACAGAAAATCCTGTTCCTGGTTTCCCCTGAGTACATCATCACCTCCGAAACCAAAGATTTTATCAATTCCTAGAGTCCCCTCCAGGATGTCATCATCAGCAGTACCATTGATAATTGTGGGCAAATTACGATCCATAAATCGTTCCCTAAAAGTCTAAAGTTGTCGAGTTTGGCTAGAAGGGGTAATTTTTTTCCTTCTGTAGAGTTAATAGGGAAGCAAAAATCAAGTTATGCAGTTGAGTGGGGAAAACAAGGGATTTTTGTTACAAACCTTCACAATTAGACCCACCTTCTAATCTGAAATAGACGCGGGTACTGAAAATAGACGCGGGGACGCGGGGACGCGGAGACGCGGAGACACCAAAGAATTTCATCCTACTCCTGCGGAGAACACTACGCGAATGTTGTGAACGAGAGTTCATGGGAGTCTGATACCAAATCCGATGACAATAGAGCCGTTTTGAGCAAACCGTGAAATCTTGCTCTGGGACGTTTCATGAAACGTCTCTACAATGTGGGCATAGCGGGTATATCGATACCGGATTTGGTGTGACTTGAAAGTAGGGAGCAGTCAACAGTCAACAGTCAACAGTCAACAGTCATCACCAGGTGGTGAAATTTTTTCATCAAGACTGCCTTGGAGCCTTTTGCTGTATCGCCACTGGCACAATGAGCCAATAAAATAGAAAGTGCTGCA
>JAAHHL010000061.1 GCA_010672185.1 Caldora sp. SIO3E6
TCGATTTGTTGCAAATTACCCCACCATTCAACATTAGCTTGATTGCTGCTAAGGGTAGCCGTAAAACAAGTAATGGTATTCGGCTGTTGAGGATCATACACAGCTCCCACCATCTTGTTACCTCGGCGGATGTACGATACGTTTTTGTCTAGTCCTTTCTCATAAAAGTGATAGCGACCGACGGGTAATAGATCAGGACGGTATATTTTCTGATTATTACGGGAACTGGTAGAGTTTGAAGCTCGACCTCCATAACTTTTGAGCTGAGCTAGAGCTTCTTCGTATCTGTCATCATTGGGGTAATCTCTCACTATTTGTTCTAGAGGTGGTACTGCTTCTTCCGCCGAAGATAATCCTGCGATCGTTAACAGTGCATCGTCAGCCATATAACTATCAGGAAATTCTTCCACAAATTCTCTGAAGCTTTGCTGTGCTAACTCTCTCCAAGAAAGTTCTTGATCCGTCTGTTCTGGATAGGCTCCTCCGTGCAGATAGTGGTAATTTAAACCAATGGAATACTTAGCTTCAGCAGCAAGTTCTGAGTCAGGGTAGCCTTTTAATAATTTTTCAAATAACTCAATACTCTTGAGATGGCGACTTTGCTCTAAATAATTTTCATTGGCTGTGTTAACTAAATCAAAGGTGATGGTTCTTTCCGTAGAAGTTGTGACTCCTTCCCATTGTTCAGGAATAAAACTCGCAAATGTAAAAAGTAATCGATCATTCCAAAAATGATTGTAAGCTAAGTAGTCATAATTAAACCAAAAAGCCGCTTCTTCATACAAAGCTATATCTTTTTGAGCATTTTTACGAATTGCCTGAATTTTTTGTAGTCGCTCTAACTGCAAGTTAATACTAGCAAACAAATTATTCTTGATGTCTAATTTTGATTCTGTATACCAAATATTATAATATCTGTTTTGTACATAAATATTTGTTTCAACAAAATAAGTAAGTTTACTTGCTTCCAGTTTTTGATATTTTTTGATAAATTTTTCTAACTCGTCTATAGCTAGTTCTAAATTATCCTCTCTTATCAAGTGAATAGCTTTACTATATACAAGATATACATACAAAGGGTGCTTAGGATTATTATTGATGATTTTTTCTAAAGATTCACTAGACAGTAGGAGGTCAATAATGAATAATATCCTCTCCCTAGCTACACTACCTAATCCTCCATCTGGTATTTGAGATGCCTGGTAATACAAAGGTATTGCCTTCTCATAATCTCCTTCAACTTCGTAAGAACGGGCAAGTCGGTACATAGCGTCATCTGAGCTGGGATGTTGAGGATACTTTTTCAAAAATTGTGGCCAAAAACTTTGCTCTCTCTTTGGCTCGAAGGGTTGCCGAAACACAGCCTTTTTATTACTTCCCCAACCAGCATTTTGACCAAAGTATGTTCCTTCTGTAAAATTTCTGTATTCTATAAAAGCCTTAGTAAATTGAGAATTTGGATATTTCTTGGTAAGAACAAGCATTTCTAGAGGTTCAATACAGCACAGTTTATAAAAATCCCTTTCTACAGCTTGTTCTATAATCTCAGTCACTTCCTTTGACCAACCCCAACTTGTCCATCTCTCATTCTTTGGATTGTTAGTTAATGCTCTCAAAGCGATTGGAGCAAGAGTCTGATTGTTACTAGCAGCGACTTGTAAATACAAGTCTTCTATTCTTGTTTTATCTGATTCTAATATGTCATCTGATTCTAATATGTCATCTGTTTCTAAATATCCCGCCATCGCCCGCAATATAGTTGCGCGAGTTTCATCATCTTTTTTAGATTTATATATATTTAAGACTTGCTCAACTTGGTTGGCTCTAGCTAATCCCTGAATAGCAAGAGAGGATAACGAAATATTTTTACCTTTAGCTGTAGTGTAGTAAACATCAGCGAGTTGTTGGTATGCTCCAACTAAATTATAGTTATAGTTACCATTGATTGATTCTAGTATCTTGAGTTTTTGCTCTTCACTTTTTGAGGAACGATATATTTTGCTTAAATCCTCTGCTTCACTTTCGCTGAGAGCACAATAAGAAAGATAAGTATAAATATTATCTATTTGACTAAACAATTTTGGGTCGCCTTTTAAGCCAGATTTTACTTGATTCCAATTTAACCTTTGACATACTTCCTCCCGACCTAATGATTCTTGCTGGGTTGGTGTAGATCCAGGAAGGCCAGATTTTGATTTAAAATTACAACCTAATAGTAGATTACTAATGATATAGGTCACTAGCAGTAAACACTTGGACTGTTGATTCATAGTTGCCACCCTCAATTTTATTGACAATTGTTTTTTTGACTGATATCGTTAATATCGCTTTGAGCCAAATTGGTTGACTTGTTCAGTAATAAATCCGGCAAGTTGTCTTGTAAGCGATAAATTAAGGTTTCCTCTTCCTCTAAACATCTACTTGTACTACTCCAAGCTGAATTTAAGATTGCTTTATTCCCTAGATTGAAAACTTGCGCTATTCCATCATCACTAACGGTAATTACTTTATTCCCATCTTGGGGATCGAAGCTGCCAGAAAGAACTTTGCCACTAGTAACTCTGATAATTAGAGGACTATTGGGTATTCTTAAATCCCATAATCGTGCTGTGCCATCATGACTAACTGTTAAAAAGCGTTTGGGATCATTGGGATCGAAGCTACCATCAACCACACTATCCTCATGTCCAGATAATTCTGCGATAATGCTAAGACTTTTGACATCCCAGAGGCGAGCTATGCCATCCTCTCCCATCGTCAACAGACGATTGGAGTTTCGCGGATCGAATTTAACACGCCAGATATTTTCCTGACTTGCAGAAAATTCTCGTTCAGGTTTTAATGGTTGAGCTAATTTCTGGAGATTCCAGATTTGGACTCGACCATCAACACTAGCTGTTGCCAGGATATTGGGATTGTTGGGGTCAAAGTCTCCATCACTGATTTGGCTACTTAATAGAGGTAAATCTCTGGCAGCATCTTGATTGGTAATATCTAGTACTGTTGCCGTGTTGTTGGTATTAATTGCTAAAAGACGATTTTGGTTGTTAGGGTCAAAACGAACTTGATGAATCTGCTTTTCCCCTGCCGTTAATTTTAATCGCTTCCTATTACCTTTTGTGTCCCACACAGAAAAACTACCGTCATAACTCACTGTGGCAATTCGATGGGGATTAGTGGCAGAGAACCATTTATCTTTGACATTATCGAGCTTAACGGGGAAAGTGTGAGACTCTTCAAGATTACTCAAATCCCAGCTTTTAACCACACCATTACCACCTATGGTGAATATCTCATCGCTGCTACCAGGAGCAAAAGCACCATTAGTCACACTGTAACTACTTCTATCTTGGCTGTTAGGGATTTGAATAGAGGTGTTATTCTCAAGGCTCCAAATTCTGACGGCAGTGTCATCACCAACTGTCACAATCTGCTCCGGGTTTTGGGGAGCAAAAGCACCGGCAGAAATTGTACCCTGATGACCGCGAAATGTAATTATTGGCATAGATTGAGAAAGACCCAAATTTTGGCAGTCCCATCTGAGCTAACTGTCAAAACTCGATTAGAGTTTTGAGGATGAAAAGTTCCCTGAAATACTTCTCCCTGATGACCTCTAAGTATCTCAGACGTTTGGGCAGTGCTAAGATCCCATAATCTGGCAGTACCATCTGAACTGACGGTCAAAACTTGATTAGAGTCTTGAGGATGAAAAGCTCCTTGCCAGACTATATCGGAATGCCCTTTTAAAACTATCGGTTTGCTAGGTTCACTCAGATTCCAAATCCTGGCTGTTGTATCGTTACTAACTGTTAAAATTCGATTAGAGTCATTAGGATCGAACACTCCATCAATAACTCCACCTATATGGCCTTGCAAAACCAAAGGTTGGTCAGGTTGCTCTAATTCCCAGACTCTAGCTGTTCCGTCCTGACTAACGGTCAAAACCCGATTGGAGTTTTGGGGATCGAAGCGAGCAAACCAAACATCACCTTCGTGCCCAGCTAAAATTATTGGGTTATCTGGAAAATCCAGATCCCAGACTCTAGCCGTGCCATCGCTACTGGCTGTTACCACTCGATTGGGATTGTTCGGGTCAAAATCTCCATAGTTAACCGGTGCTGTATGACCTGCTAAAATTATTATTGGGCGGTTTGGTTCCTTTAAATCCCAAATGTAAGCCTCACCATCAAAGCTAACTGTTAAAACTCGATCAGGATTGTGAGGGTCAAAACAACCGTGTTTTACTGTTTTTGTATGTCCTTCCAGAATTAGCGGATTAGTTGGTTCGCTCAGATGCCAAACTCTAGCTGTGTTGTCGCTGCTGACAGTCAGCACTCGTTGAGAATCTTTGGGATCGAACTCAGCATAGAGGACTTTATCTTGATGTCCCAGCAAATGCAACCGTTCATGGTTGGCTTGTAGAGCATTCCAGAGAGCTAGCTTAGCCTGGGGTGTATCCTTAATTAGGGCTTGCTGAATAAGTAACAAGTAACAAGTAACAAGTAATAAGTAAGAATGAATGCAGCATTTATCCGCTGTTTTGGGCATCTGCATCCCCCAAGGTTACCCGGGTTGATGCCAGGTTTTTAAGCTAAGAGATGCAATTTCTTGGGATTTTTTGACTTGCTGCATGATTGAAAGACGAATCTGGTATGGCTTCCACACTTATTCAGCAGACCCTAATTAGGTGAGCAGCAATTCCTAACCAAACACTGCGCGTCGGATCAATAGTTAAGTTGGTTGCTGAAGCATTGGCTAATTGTAGAGATTTATTGGTGTCTCGGTTGTGCTTAGCGAAAAATCCTGCACCCGTTGCTACGCTTACCGCCAGCAATACGGCGCTGGCTCCAATCTTAAGTATAAGCTTATCCCTAGCCTCTTTCTTTTGAATGCGATCGCGCTTCTCTACACTAGCGCTAACAAATTCTTCTTGCTCAGAACTTAAGCCTCCAAACTGCGACTCAAACTGCTGCTCTTGTTTAAATTCCAAAACTCGTCCCAGTTTAGAGCCACTCCAGAGTTCATCCTCAGCTTTGACATTTTTTTCTGCTCTTAAAACTTGCCAGCGTTGGGCATCATCAGCCAAGCGATTCCTTAAAATAATTGCTTCGAGGCTCTCTTCAATCCACCCCTTCAACTTTGACCAAGAATTAATCAAAATTTCATGGGCAAGTTCAACAGTCGGTTGCTCTTCTTGACGACTGGTTACAAGAAGATTGTTGCTAACTAACTCATCTAGTGTTTTCTTCTCTAATTCGCTGCCAAACTCAGACCCGTAAGCTCTACGGCTAATAACCCGGCTGGTAGCCTCAGATTCCTGTGCTGAGTTATCAACATTTACTAACTTGAGAAAGATTTGCTTGGTTGCTGCCTGTTCCTCCAGGGAAAATTTACCATAGATGTCATCAACCTTCTTCTGTAGAGCATCCCTTACTGTTCCCCCAACTAGATATGTTTCTTTCCGCAGCGTCCGACTGTCAATATCGCCACGCTTCTGACTATTCTCCCAAAGCAAATCTAACGTATATTGTAATAGGGGCAGAGAACCGGGCTGTAACCGAGCTTGACCTTGAACATCATTGATAATTTGCTCGACCAAGCCATCTTCAAAAATTACCCCATGTTGAGCTGCTGGTTGTTCGATCGCTAACCGTAACTCATCTGGCTGCATATCATTGAGAAACAGTTGATGCCCAGTCAAGCTGGGATATGGACTTAGCTTATCCAAAAAATCTGCTCGCATTGCCAATACAATTTTGATCGAAGCACTTTCTTTACTGGCAAGTCGAGTAATACCATCAATAAAGCTTTTTTGAAGCTTAGTATCTTTGCAGCGAGTGAAGAGTTGTTCAAACTGATCTATAAAAATTAGCCATTGCTCTTCTTCTCTTTGTAAACTGATACATGTTTGTGCCAAGATATCAGCTTCTTGCTGTTCTGAGATAGCTGCGGTTGCTTCTTGACCGTACTCTTTAGCAATCATAATACTACGAAATGATTCAAAAGGGTTGCGATCGGGAGTAAGTACCAGAGAAATCAACCGTTTACCCAGTAAATTTTTGAGCCTAGGAATTAAACCTGCTCGAATAAGAGAAGACTTCCCACTTCCTGATGCACCTAAGAGTAAAATGAGGTTACTTGCTCTAACTGCCTCAATAGATTTAGCAATCCACTGTTCCCGACCGAAAAACAGATTTTGATCGTCAGATTCAAACTTTTTCAGTCCAATGTACGGTGAAGCTGGATTCAGTTTACGCTCTTTGACTTCCTCTCTGGCAATAAACTGATATACTTTACTGGTTTGCTGAATGACAATCTGAGCGTTATCTTGAGCAGAAATATCTCCAAAGCTTTGGAACTGCTGTTGATGACTGCTATTTTCCTGATTCATATCAAACAACTATTTCCGCTAGACTATCCAATCCAAACCTGAGAAACCAAATTAGCAACTTGTTGGATAGGCTCTAATAATGCCACACCTTGGAGAACATGTTTTAACCCTTCAATTGCTTGGTTAATCAGATTTTTATTGGGTTGCTTCTCTTGTAGTTCTTTCTGAAGGAAGTCAATTTTGGCTTTAGCTTCACCCTTTTGTAGTTCATTCAATGTGGGACTCGTAATTATATCCTGCTGAAGTTGCTGCAATAACTGTAAAGCTTGTTTGATAGTTTCCGGTTCAACTTTGATCTGGGTATTACTTTTTCCCAGCTTAGTATTTCCACCAGAAGCAACTTGATCGATGGCAACAGAACCACTGCCACTAGCACTCACATTCCCAAAGGTTTGAGACTGAGATTGAGTATTCATCGATTGAGGTGAACTTGAACTACTAGTTTCTAGGACAGTAGATAATTGAGCTTGTAGAATTTTTTTTTCTTCCGTCGATAGAGCCTTGATTATATCTAATACCTCTTCTACACTATATTTTGGCATTTGGTTGTACCTAAGTGATAATTAGTAGTTTAAAAGAATTACCTTGACCCTACTATACAAAAAAACTGACCAACTATACCGAAAAACCCATAAGCAAAAACTTAAATTACATCAGTAAATTTGGGTACGCCAGTCCAGAGTATCAAATAAATCAACGCTTCAGTAAGTAAATGCCGGTGATAAAAAATGATGAGCTATGTAAATACCATAAGACATCATAAGCATTGCCTTACTTGTATTACGCACTTACTTAAATATAATTGTTTGGATTTTAAACATATCTTCAGGACTTAGACATCAGTAATTTCACTGAATTAATAAAAATTTTAATCACTCAGGGTGAAAATATGGTAGCCTAGCAGCTATGGATAACCAGTCTGCTGTTGAAATGGTTATCTGAGGGCATTACCGGGACGGGTTTGGGATATTGGCTTGTCAATGTGCTTGATGGTTGGTAAACCCGCCCCTACCGAATCTGATTTTTAAGTAGTGCTTGTAGTGATGAGGTTAAATTGTGCGATCGCTAGGTACATTTTTTCAGTAAACTACCTTAGAGTTTCAGGTAAGGATACTTTATATATAAGCACACACCTTTCCCATTATGAAATAATAATAGCACAAATAAGACTGGCAAGATGCCAGTTCCACAATTTTTACAAAGCTTCGATATCTTCCCGAGACAGTTTGGTGATGGCCATAATCGTCTCAATATCTAAACCTTGTTGTTTACAC
This sequence comes from Caldora sp. SIO3E6, assembly GCA_010672185.1. Taxonomy (GTDB): domain Bacteria; phylum Cyanobacteriota; class Cyanobacteriia; order Cyanobacteriales; family Coleofasciculaceae; genus Caldora. Next base: position 7,666 of record JAAHHL010000061.1, read on the forward strand.
GAGCGTGCAATCGCTATTTTATTTTCTTGGATACCTTCTTGGTAACCTTTTTGGTAACCTTCAGCCTCAACTTCTTGATAAAACCTAGTTTGTTTCCACTCTGTAAGTCCAAACATCGCTTCTCAATTCGAGACTAGTCTATCTTTGACAACCAACGCAACAAATCTTCCCAAGTATTCAACTCAAGAATAGAATATGTTAACTTTTCCAAATTCGACAAAGACAAGTCTTCAACTAAGCTGTTTATTTCCTGTGTCATGTCTGGAAATCGCCTTTTCAGCAGACCTATGACCAAAACCCGTGCTTCAGTAATACGACCTTCTTGGTGACCTTTTTGGATACCTTCAGCCTCGACTTCCTGATAAAACCTGGTTTGTTTCCATTCTGTCAGTCCAAACATCGCTTCTAGTTCCCTCCAAGGACGATCAGGAAATTTATACACCAAAGCTTGCTCTACTAATTCTATCGCATTTCTTTGCTGCGCTCCTGGCAGAGCTCGCACAGATCTTTCGAGTTGTCGGACTCGGTTTTCGATATTGCTTGTTGGTTCTACTACCAACCGTACCAATCCTAAAGCGATGGAGTTTGAAGTGTCTGGAGTATCTTCAAGGTAAAATACTCTTAAATTTCCTGCTTGCACTTCCCCATTGTAACACGGAGGAATCCCCGGATCTAAACTGCGCTTAGCCCAAAATACCACCGCTTGCCAACCATATTTCCAATGATTTTGTCCCAAAAAGACAAAGACTTCTTGCATTATACGGTAGTACAAGTGCTCATCTGGTTGAAACTGGACTTCCACGAAATAAATGGGATCACCGTCTCTTTTGGGAAGGAATACCCCATCAGTACGTTTGGCAAGTTCTTTGAGTTCGATGGATTTGAACGTATAGTTTTGTGCTAAGGTCATTTGGTATCCGAGGAGTTCAAACAGAGCACTCGGTAGGGTTTGGAAGACTTTGTAAAAGAGAGTGTCAGTGCGCATTTGATCGCATGGCCAGAAACTGAGTTGGTTAACTTCTTATGGGGAAGATTTGGCCAATAGTATCATGGAGCAAAGGTTTAATTGCGATCAGCTTCGCTGGTGCTGGAGGCAATCGCAACCGTTGGTGTCGTACACCTCTCAAAAATCATCTAAGCTGTCATACTATTGCCTGTTGCCTACCTTCACGCAATAATCTATACTAATAAACCGGATTTGTATGACATCAGCTCCTTTACCAATTTGCATTACCTTGGGAACTCGTCCTGAGGCGATTAAACTAGCACCAGTGATCCAGCAGTTCCGACGCTGCGATGCCTTTGATACTAAAGTAATTTTAACGGGTCAGCATCGGGAGATGGTAGAGCAAGTGATGCAGTTATTTGAACTGAGTGCCGACAGGGATTTAGCCATTATGCAAGCTAAGCAAACTCTGACGGATATTACTTGTGGGAGTTTGCGGGGACTCGAAACTGTATTTAAGGAAATTCAGCCCAAGCTAGTCATTGTCCAAGGAGATACAACCACAGCCTTTGCTGCTACCTTGGCGGCATTTTACCAAAAAATCCCAGTTGGTCATGTGGAAGCGGGATTGCGTACTGATGATTTATTTAATCCTTACCCAGAAGAAGCAAACCGACGTTTAATTTCCCAGCTGGCTCAACTAAATTTTGCCCCTACTCCCTTGGCGGTGGAAAATTTGCGGCAATCAGGAATTGTGGGAGAAATCCACCAGACTGGTAATACGGTAATTGATGCTCTACTGACAGTGGCAAAGAGTCAACCCCCCTGCGAGGTTAGTGGCTTGGATTGGGGAAAGTACCGTACCCTGTTGGCAACAGTTCATCGACGGGAGAATTGGGGGCAACCTTTAGAAGATATTGCTCAGGGTTTTCTGACAATTTTAGACAAATTTCCAGATACGGCTTTACTCCTACCCCTGCACCGCAACCCCACAGTTAGGGAACCGCTGCAAGCATTTTTGGGTAACCATCCCAGGGTATTCTTAACCGAACCTCTAGATTATGCTGAACTAGTAGGAGCGATCGCTCGTTGTTATTTACTGCTAACAGATTCTGGGGGACTACAGGAAGAAGCACCAAGTTTAGGGAAGCCAGTTTTGGTATTGCGGGAGACTACAGAAAGACCAGAAGCCATTGATGCTGGTACTGCCAAGTTAGTGGGAACCAATCCGACACAAATTGTAGCCGCAGCTAGCGAGTTACTTGGGGGTACAGCAGCTTATCAGGAAATGGCCACAGCAATTAATCCTTTTGGAGATGGCCATGCAGCAGAAAGGATTTTGACGATTGTAGATCATTATTTGGGAAAGGAGGGGGAGTAGATGGGAAGCAATCCCAAAAAAAACTTGATTGCCTCGATTCTGCAATGGGTGGAAAACGTCGGCAATCGTCTGCCGGATCCTGTCACCATCTTTATTGTTCTGTGTTTTACCCTGATTATAGTCAGTGCGATCGCTAGTGCAATGGGAGTGTCGGTTACTCATCCCGGCACTAAAGAAACTATCGAAGCAGTTTCTATCCTGACTCCCGACGGTATTCGTCGCATTGTCAGTGAGGCTGTGACTAATTTTGTCACCTTTCCACCACTAGGGGTTGTATTAGTGGCAATTTTGGGGTTTGGACTGGCGGAATATACAGGATTTCTGGGGGCAATTCTGCGGCAGGGAGTTTTGATTACCCCGGCGCAGTTAATTACTCCTGTAAATGTGTTTATTGGTGCTATGGCAAACCTGGCATCAGATGCTGGTTATGTGATTCTACCCCCCTTAGCTGCTTTAGTGTTTCTCTCTTTTGGTAAACACCCATTAGCAGGATTAGCTGCTGCTTTTGCTGGAGTTGCTGGAGGGTTTAGCGCCAATTTACTAGTTAACTCCCTTGATCCATTACTGTCAGGGATTACCCAAAGTGGTGCTCAATTAATTGATGCCAACTACACCGTCGATGCCACTGCCAACTATTATTTTATGGCAGTGTCCACCTTACTGATCACTTTATTGGGTTGGTGGGTAACTGAGAGTATTGTGGCACCCAGCTTAGGTACTTATCAACCTTCAGAAGCTGTTGATTTCTCCCTAGAAACTTTAACAGCAGTGGAACAAAAAGGTTTAAGATGGGCGGGTTATTCCTTAGCCGCCTTAATTGGGTTGCTGATGGTTCTAGTCCTACCGCCTCAGGGCATTCTCCGACAGCCAGAGACTTTCACGATTATTCCCTCACCCTTTATCACCGGTATTGTATTTATCACTACTGTAGTATTTTTGATTCTGGGCATTGCCTATGGCTTAGGAGCAGGAACGATTAAAAGTGATAAAGATGCCGTCCAAGGAATGACCTCAGCAATGAGTGGGATGGGGTATTACCTAGTACTTTCCTTTTTTATGGCTCAATTTGTTGCCTATTTTAGTTGGAGCAACTTGGGGCTGATCATGGCAATTTCGGGAGCAGAATTGTTACAAGGGACGGGATTAACTGGGATTCCTTTGCTGTTGGGTTTGATTGTTCTGAGTGGATTTATTAATCTGTTTATTGGTTCAGCTTCGGGAAAATGGTCAATTATGGCACCTGTTTTTGTACCGATGTTGATGTTGTTGGACTATTCTCCTGAGTTGACTCAACTGGTTTATCGGATTGGGGATTCCAGTACCAATATGATTACGCCATTGCTGGCTTATTTTCCCCTGATTGTGGCTTCTGGGCAAAAATATGATCCAAGTTTGGGTTTAGGAACTTTGATTGCGATGATGCTGCCTTATTCAGTAGCGTTTCTTCTGGGATGGTCAATTTTGTTTATCTTCTGGTTAATTGTGGGACTACCTTTGGGGCCTGGAGTATCTACTTATTTGTAATTGGTGTTAGATTTATTAATTATTGAACGAAGTTTAATAATCCCCTCCCAGGTTGCTCAAGAAGGGGAAAATGCTTAATCAAATAGTTGCTTAGAGCAAATGGATAACAAATCTATCCATTGAGGAAATCTATCCTAATCGAACCGTTGGGACTCTCTGTGGTTCGCACTGGGATATTGTCTCCCAATTTGGGAAAGCATGATGGTATATCATAGGAGCCATGCTGAGGGTCACATTCAAAATTATGTAATACGTTGAAACATTCATTACCTCCTGGAAACCAAATCATGGTTTGTGGCTCTACATCACAACTGATTCGTAGTGAAATTGGACCTTTAAGCAACCAGGGTTTTATGCAAACCGGATCTGTCTCGGTGAGGTTGAATGTCTTTCCACATGGTTTCGTATCTGCTTGAGCGGGGGTTGGATTTACCAACCACAAGCCAACCATTAACAGGGTTAAGGCTATGGCACTGGCAACTACCTTGAAACTTTTTGGCATGAGCTTCCTTAGCATTCAGTCTTCCTCAATTTGTTCAAGCTTTTTTTCTTTTGGGTCTTGCCTGCTTGTTGACTACAGCAACACCAAAGTCAGTCTGCCATGTTTCCTCATATTGAACAAGTCTAGTGCAGAGAAATTAAGCTATCAAGTTAAGAATTTATCTGACTCAATTCACAAAAATTAGTCTCTGCTTATGATTGAGCATTTATTAACTTTATTTAAGAGGAATTGTCAAAAAAAAGCTTTTTGTTAAAGTCATTAATGATTAGTCCTTTGTCCTTTGTCCTTTGTCTTAGTCTAAACTCCAGTTATTAAGGCTTTGAATTTTTTAAATTGCAATATACTTAGGATTACTCAGCCCAGAAAAAACTCGGCTATCTTATCATAGTCTAAACTCTAGTAAGATCAATTCCGGTTGCATCTGAATGATTGAAAACTTGGCTTTTTGGTTAGGAAACATAGATGCGTCGGGCGCAAGCTTTGCGCCCCTACATCATGAATATCATCCTAATTTAGCCGGAATTGATAATAACAAACAAAAAATAATAAATAACATCTAAAAAGCTTGAATCCATTCTCTCACTTCGTATTCAGTCCAGATGCCATTTTGCCAATAAGAGTCTGCCTCAACTATCTGACGCACAGTAGCTTCATCTTCTGCTTCATAGATACCAAAGACTTTAGTCAGATCTTTAGTCGGACCGAGCGTAACCAAAACACCAGATTCTTTTTGCGCAGTAAGACCATCTAGATGAGCTTGTCGGTAAGGAGCACGCTTTTCTAGAACGTTTTCGCAGTAGCTTCCCCACATTACGTACTTAGGCATGAGCATTAATTCCTCAATCTTGATTAACAAATAAGAAGTAATAAATCATCCTTCGATGGACACTTCTCCTGCTAATAATATTTTAGCAAAATTTAAGTTAAAATATAGCAAAAAAAGCTTACTTTATATATACTGCTATATTAGCTCTATTTCTGCTTCATATTCTTGCTCAAGCCTCACTAGAGCGTCGATTCAGAATCATAAATCGAGCGTGCAAAGGAGCGGAGGAGCAGGGGAGCAGGGGAGCAGAGGAGAGCTGAAAGTATTGATTGTTCGTTTCTCAATTAGTCAACTTTTATTACTGAATCGGTGTTCTAGATAACCATAATGCTGAAAAATATCGATACTAACCTTTGGGTTGCCGAGCAGCCACTGAAATATTTTGGATTAGAAGTTGGAACAAGAATGACTGTGATTCGCTTCAATCATAACAAGTTGATGGTCATCTCACCCATTTATCCAGAAGATAAAATTATCCAGCAATTGGCTCAATTAGGAACAGTTAATTACATTATCTCCCCTAATTTATATCATCATTTGTTTATTGCTCCCTTTAAAAAGATTTATCCTGATGCAGAACTTTGGGCTACATCAGGTCTTGAACAAAAACGTTCCGACTTACCAATCGATAAAATTTTCAACGATGAGTGTAGCCTTCAGTTTCTGGAGCAAGTTGAAGTCTCACCAGTAATAGGTTTCAATACCCTTGATGTCACAGGATACTCACCTTTAAATGAATGGGTATTCTTTCATACTGAAAGTAACACCTTAATTATTACTGATATCGCCTATTATTTTGATGCTTTTAGTTCTCCCATAATGCAACTAGTGACTAAACTATTCGGTGGCTACCAGCAACTGCGTCCATCGTTTCTAGAAAAAATTGCGACCCCTGATAAAGAACAAGTGAAACAATCAATTCAGCGAATTTTATCCTGGGATTTTGAGCGAGTCATCATGGCTCACGGCAGTATCCTGGAACAGGATGCGAAACAACAATTTAAGCTAGGCTATGAGTGGTTCTTGGGGGAAAGTATTTAGGTTTGGCTTCATCGAGTCTATTGATTCGGGTTTTTAAGTAATAAGTAATAAGTAATAAGTAATAAGTGAAAATTACATAGTCAAAAATTAGATGTAGGGGCAAAGCATTTGGGTGATAATTCATCGGTAAAACCCAAGTCATACAATCCAAATGCTTTGCCCTCCGGTAGTTTGAAAACCAGCTGAAATCTCAACTTCTAAGGCTCACACCGAATTTTTCCACTAAAGTTTCTCGCACTTTTTGATGAACCTGCTCTACTTCTTTGTCAGTGAGAGTGCGATCGCTAGCTCGATAAATTAGCCTGAAAGCTAAACTTCTTTGCCCTTCAGGAACTGATTCTCCTTGGTATTCATCAAACAAATATACTGACTCCAACAACTGAGAGCCAACTTTGCGAGTTGCTCGTTCAACTTCTGCCACAGATATGCTCACTGGTGCGAAGAAAGCCAGATCTCGGTCAGCAGCAGGAAAAGTGGAATACTGATTAAACCGAGGAGTCAACTTTTCATCTCGTTCCCAAGCATCTAGGAGTACTTCCAAGTCGATCTCAAAAACGTAGACTGCTTCTGGCAAATCTCGTTGAGAACGTAGTTGAGGATGTAGCTGCCCAAATTGTCCTAAGCGCTCACCCTGCAACCACAGTGAGGCTGTACGTCCTGGATGGAGCCGGGGATCACTACGATCTGGTTGATACTCAACGCTGAGATTCAAGCGTTGAAAGACACTTTCTAATACCCCCTTGGCTTCATACCAGGACATCGGTGACTCTTTTCCTCCTTTGAACCAGCGACCCTGAGTTGGGTCACCGCCCAAAATTCCAGCGATCGCGTCGGCTTCTGCTAAACCTTCCTCTTCTCGCCAGAAAACTCTACCAATTTCAAAACCATTGAGAGCATTATTACCTTGCTCTAGATTGTATTGGAAGGCATCAATCAGCCCAGATAGTAAGTCAGTGCGTAGGGCTGAGTATTCTGTAAATAGGGGATTAGCCAAACAAATTTGTTTTTCATTCTCTGGTTTGACCAAGGAGTAATGTACCAATTCCGTTAGTCCAGCTGCCCGGAAGGCTTCTCGTAACTGTCGCGTTAAAATTTGTTCTAGGGAAAGATAACCTAGTTCCGTCTTCTCTGGTAAATCATCACAAAATTTATCATAGCCGTAGAGACGGGCAATTTCCTCAATCAAGTCAATTTCTCGCTCTAAGTCGCGATGGCGGTAGGGTGGCACTGTAACCATCCATTGAACAGAATCTGACTCTACCAAAGAACTTTCCTGCTTTGCTGTTGGTGAAGCTACCGCTACCGGGTCGGATGCTAGGGGTGAAAGTTGACATCCGAGAGCCGAGAGAATTTTTTCTACATCTTCTGGGAAAATTTCCCCGGTTTCTTCTCCCAAATCTACCGGACCTAAGACCTGATTTACTCTCTCAAGACGTAATTCGATCGAGCGCACAGAACTACTGGGATCGGGTCGCTGATCAGCAATTGCCTGGGTAGTAACTGTACCACCTGCTAACTCGGTGATTAAGGCGATCGCTCGCTGACAAGCTAGATCTAACTCAACTTGATTGACTCCCCGTTCGTAACGAGCAGAAGCCTCGGTTCGTAAACCTTGGCTACGGCCAGAACGGCGAATTGCCACTGGTTCAAATATAGCGGCTTCTAGCACTATATTCTGAGTACTGTCTTGGACTTCAGTTGCTTCTCCTCCCATCACTCCAGCTAAAGCAACAGGTTGGTCATTAGCCGTAATTAACAAAGTTTGTGGTTGGAGTTTCCGGGTTTGACTGTCCAGAGTTTGGAGAGACTCACCGCTCCTAGCAAAGCGAACACCAATTGTCAAGGAATCGACCCCAGCAACAGCTTGGAGGCACTCCCGGTCAAAAGCATGGAGGGGCTGTCCCCATTCCAACAAAACATAGTTGGTGACATC
>JAAHHL010000610.1 GCA_010672185.1 Caldora sp. SIO3E6
GGGCCTTCCGTACTTAGGGTTCTTCAGGACATATTATGCTAAATTATTAGCTTTTATTGGCTAAGATTACTATCCTGTATGGCTTTGAGCTTTTTGATAATGCGTTTTTTCTTCTAAATGAGAGCACAATGCTTAAAATTATTGTGCAGCAGTATTTTTTGATTGTGAAAGCGGTTTTAGTTGACGGTTCTATATAGAATTACCAAAATTCAAGAAAACTCTGTCAGACTTAACAAGTTTAAGCGATAAGTGGATTTATTTTATTAAAGAAGCAGCTACCTTAGATGCCATACCAGAGAGTTTAGGGGAAGTAAGCGAGATAGAACTGGCTTTAAATATTGCCAACCAAGCGAAAATGACAGTAGAAGAGTTGGAAACAGTAGATCGGCGAGGGATTATGCTACAAGATGAGAAAGGGCGCATAGCTTATGCTAGAGAAGAAGGACAAATTATCCAAGCGATCGCTTTAGTGAAGCGCTTACTGAAAAAGCGTTTTGGAGAAATCCCAGCAGCAACGGTTAGTCAAGTGGAAAGCTTGTCTTTGGCAGAGTTAGAAAGTTTAACAGACGAGATTTTGGATTTGACAAGTTTGTCTGATTTGTCCAATTGGTTGGAGAGAATTGAGAATGGGTAATAGTCTTGTGGAACAGGCATATTGCCTGTTTTTTTTGTTATAATAAATCGAGATATTATTGTCTAAAATTTTAGTTTAAATAGGAAGAAATCAATGAGATTTATCAGTCCCAAGGTCGATTATGCCTTCAAGAAAATCTTTGGTTCCGAACAAAGCCAACAAATCTTAATCAGCTTTCTTAATGCCATTATCTATGGAGGAGAGCCAACCATCCAATCCCTAACTATCGTCAATCCCTATAACCCCGGTCAAGTAATGACCTTAAAAGACAGTTATCTAGATGTTAAAGCGGTTTTAGTTGATGGTTCTATTGTGGTGATTGAAATGCAGATCGCCAGGGTGAGTGCTTTTAGTAAACGGGTAATGTATAATTTAAGTAAAGCTTATGCCAATCAGCTAGGCATTGGCGAAAACTATCTTAGCCTCACCCCAGTAATTGCCGTAACTATCACTGACTTTATCCTATTTGACGAGAAGGTTGACAAAAAGGTTAAGGTAATCAATCAATTTGTGTTTCAAGAAAAGACGGACAAGTTTGAATATCCCGATACGGAATGGCAACTCATTTTTATCGAATTACCAAAGTTCAAGAAAACTCTGTCAGAATTAACGAGTTTAAGTGATAAGTGGATTTATTTTATTAAAGAAGCAGCTACCTTAGATGCCATACCAGAGAGTTTAGGAGAAGTAAGCGAAATAGAACTGGCTTTAAATATTGCCAACCAAGCGAAAATGACAGTAGAAGAGTTGGAAACAGTAGATCAGCGAGGGATGATGTTACAAGATGAGAAAGGGCGCATAGCTTATGCCAGAGAAGAAGCCAAGGAAGAAGGTAAGGAAGAAGGACAAATTATCCAAGCGATCGCTTTAGTGAAGCGCTTACTGAAAAAGCGTTTTGGAGAAATACCCGTAGCAATGGTTAGCCAAGTAGAAAGCTTGTCTTTGGCAGAGTTAGAAAGTCTAACAGACGAGATTCTCGATTTTACAGGTTTGTCCGATTTGTTGACTTGGTTGGATAAAATTGAGAATGGGCAATAGTCTTGTGGAACAGGCATCTTGCCTGTTTTTATCTAACCCTTATTGTTTGAGAGTTTTTTAATCTGAATTTTCCCAATCTTCAATCTTTAACTGCTCTACACGAGAAAACTCATTAATATTGTGTGTTACTAGGGTTAAGTTATTAGCAAGAGCTATGGCAGCAATTTGGAGATCATAAGCACCAATAGGTGTTCCTAAACGCTCTAAATTTGTACGAATTTTACCATAAATAGCAGCAGCATTACCATCAAATGGCAAGCTTACATATTGACTAAAAAAAAGTTCGTATAAATTCAAATTGGCATCACGACGAGAACTTTTATATGCTCCATAATAAAGTTCTGCTTTAACCACATCACACAAATTGATATCCTGTCTAGGAATTTTTTGAAATTGAGCAACAACTTGAGCGCTTCTTCCTGTTAGATATTGAATGCAAGTATTAGTATCTAGCAGATAAGTCATAATAACTACCACTGTCTTTCATCACAAATGCCTTGTTCACCTCGTGTCAAAGCTTCCCCTTGCCACGCACCGGCTGTTTTTTCAAAAAAATCAGCAGGATAGCCTAGTGCTTCTGCTGGTGTTAGCATACTATTTGTTTCTATTGGTTGATAAACAACAATTAATTCCAGTTCTTGATTGGCTAATTCTCTAGGGACTTTTAATTGTACAATTCCATCTGAATTAACGACAGATTTTAATTTAATCGTTTGCATAGCTTAAATTCCTTAGATTGGTTACTTATTATACTATGAATCCATAGGGGAATTGAGAATAGTGCGATCGCTCATAGGTAATGTATGTATATCTAAGAGTAATTTCATGGATTTTGCAACCAGAACTCGTCTGGCAAAGGCTGATCAAAATCATCACTCATGACCATAGCACTTAAGTTTAATCCAGGTTGAGGCGCTGGTATTCATTGCAGCTTTATTCAACAATAACATTCCCGTGGAACAGGCATCCTGCCTGTCTTTGTCTACCCGTTCACATCAGGGCGGGTGAAGCATCAGAACTCAGAGGGTGACATCAGGGCGGGTTTTGTACCGAGATTGTCTTGCACCTTCCCAGATTATCCCTAAACCCGCCCCTACATTAATTCTGCCAATTTATGACGAGCAAATTCCCGAAGTTCCTCGTCTGAGTCATTTTCAGCCCTATCGCTTAATAGGTTTAGAATCTGGGAATGGTTGGGATATTGTTCAATGATAATCTTAAGTGCTAATTGTCGAGGGTTTGTTTCCCAGTCTTCCTGACGCTCAAAGGGATCATCGAGTACGCGATCGCATAAAAACTCTAAAATTTAAGGTTCATTCTTCCAGCCAAGGGCGATTGCTTCTACTGCTGCACTTCGCACAAACCCATCTTGAGTAGATTGAGCCCATTGTTTAAGCCAAGGTAAAGTATCAGATTCATCCTTCCAGCCACGAGCTATTTCTCGTACTGCTGCACTTCGCACCGCTCCATTATCATCAGATTGCACCAGTTGTTTGAGCCAAGGTAAGGTTTCCCGATTATCTTGCCAAGTCATTGCCACTACTGCAACTGCTTGGGTACGAATACCGCGAACTAACTCAGCTTCCTTTCCATATGATTTGTAATCATAATTGAGGTCATACTTAGTTAAACCCTTGATCAACTCAAGCAGTTTATCTGCTGTTGTCGCAATTCCCGATATATTTCTCACTTCCGCAAGACACTCAGCTGCCAGAAACAGATTACTAAATTTTTCCTCTTCACCATCAAGGCTAATCAGATAATCGATAATCTCACCCGTAAATCGAGCATCAATCATCCCTGCTATCAACCGCAGCACTTCATGCCAAGACTCATCCTGCCAGTGGTTGCCGAATACTTCGGTTTTCAACTCCTCAATGGACAGCCTTTGCGTCTGTTGAAACTGCCAGACATGTTCCCAAGCACAGAAGTATTCTAAAAATGTCCGATGGACAAAGCCATAGGAGTCGCCTCCGAGGAAGCACAAAATAAAGTTGCGACTCCGCAGTTGTTCAATCAGCAATCGAGCAACGGTTCTGGCATCACCTACTTTGATACTTTCTAAATAGTCGATAAGAATTCTTTCTAAATCCCTCCCCCGAATCAGATTACCCGCTAAACCCTTATCTGCCGCTTGCATAAAGTGGGCAATTTGACGCAGCATCGCCTGCTTATCCTTATAATCGATAGTTACCGGATTGATTCTGGGGTCTGCTAACAATTTCCGTTCCACATCCCACTGATGCAGCAACACTCGCGAGGCTTGGTTATAAAGTTCCGGTCGATCTCTGGGTAATTCTTGATTACGATTAAGTATCGCCATCATTGTCAGCAGTAGAGGATTGCCTGCTAATTCCGCGATCGCTTTCGAGTTATCGATGGATCGTTGCAAGCGCGATCGCTTTCTCAGTTTATCGGTTTCATCGATAAAAGTTAACTCATGCCAGCGGTAAATAAAATCCTTAATTTGCTCTGAGTCTAAATCTTGCAGCAAGAAGTGACGAAATTCCGCATCTCGCAGCCGTTGGGGTTTGTAGCCAATAATGCGAGAGGTGACAATTACCCGCACTTGGGGATATTCATTAGTGAAGCGATGGATATCGGTAATTACTTTATCTCGTTGGGTTGGCTCGAATACTTCATCTAAGCCATCGAACATCACCAAAACCTTGCCTGCTTTCAGCTTTTCCTGGAGTTGATGCTGATTGAGGCGACAGATCACGTTACCCTTGTGGAAGAATTCTAACAAATCCTTGCACTCTCGAGAATTCCGGTCTCTACTATAAGTCCGCAGTTCAATTAGCAGAGGAATCGGCAACTCAATCACATTATCCAGGGGACTTCTTGCCCAATTCAGAGCCAGGTATTGCAGGAACATGGACTTGCCTGAACCGGGATCTCCCAGAATTACCAGATAGCGATTGCTGGTATTTTCCCATATTTGATTAACCAGATCCAAAATTGAGCGGACTGGCTGCTGATAATAAATTTCTTTGTATCGTTCCCAGGTTTGGGAGTCAATATCGGCTTCGAGTTCATTACTCTCCCGCAGTCGTCTTTGATGTTCCTTGGGAATTTCGTAAACTTGGGGCAAAAATTCCTGGCATTCTCGCACATTTTGGGGGACAAATACTTGCCAGACTTTGAGTTTTTCCCGATAGTCGTACACACTGGTATCCAAACTATCTAAATTCAGATTAGCGTAGCGCTCTTGCAGTCCTTCTTGATAAGCTTTGAGGTTAAAGTCGGGAATAATTCCGGCAGTTTCTTGGGTATTTTTCTCAATCGCCTCCAGAGTCTCTAATTCCAGAAGAGTTTTTAATTCCGGTGATTGCTTAACAATCCGTTTGACTTCTATCAGATACTGTTGAGCCACCCTATCCCAGTCAAATTCCGTCGGCATCGCTGTAGGA
>JAAHHL010000611.1 GCA_010672185.1 Caldora sp. SIO3E6
TCTCCTGCCTTCTAATGCTCATTACTTCGTATTCCACGTCCCCGTGTCCCCGTGCCTATTCAGTAATTCAGAAATTGATAATAAATATCAGTAATGGAACATAGAACAGTAAGCAAAAGAAAAAAACCTTTTTTCCTACCGCAATCGGTAAAACAGTATTATTAGTAGCCTTGCAAATTAGCCATAAAAATAATACTGTGAGTAAGGGAAAAGTTACAATACCAAAGCCAACAGCTAACCCTGTATGCTCATACATAGGTCTTTCTATATCTGAAAAATTGACATTCTTAACAGAATTAGCAGTTTTCAATCCTAAATAAAATGCTAATATAGTAGCAGCAGTAGTAGAACAGATAATAGTAATTTTTTTTGACCAAATCTGGTGATTATTAGTTGCCATTTGCTAACCCCTATTGCTAAAATGGAAGATCATTATCATCTTGATCTTTAATAGATAGTCGCCAGTACGTACTGACTTCCTCTTGTATCGGAAGTTCCTCAACAGCTTCCCCTAGTTTTTGCTGTAGTGCTTTGGTCAAGGTTACAGGTAAATCTAATTCAATCTCCAAAGATTGAGTCAGGCTTGCCAGTTGTTTGAAAGGTACTTTTTTGGTAGTGCGCTGGGAGCTAGAGAGGTTGAAACCGGCTTGACTTGATACCTTTTGGGTTTTCATTGCAGCCTTGATTCTATTTTTAATGTAAGTTACCTCTGCATCCAGCTGCTTCCATCGCTCTTCGAGCTGCCGATACCTAAGTATCAGTGCTTCTATATCTTCTTGAGCAGGATCTGGTTCAATTAGCTCTAAGAGGCGCTGATGCACCTGAGCCACATAAACTGGATCCATCTTCGCATAATTTAATTGATTTGTCTTGAGGGGACGCCTTCCCCAATCACTCTCTTGTTCCGTTTTATCGACTGGCGGCAAATTACACAGTTTTTCGACAAGAGTTTGTAGTTTATAATTGGGCAATGGTACTAGAGAATAAGGTAACTTTTTCGCCATCTCTAAGGTACAGGTAATATTTTTGGTCTTCCCTTTGCCTAAAAATCTCAAATCATAGCTAGCGTTGTGAAAGACTTTCTCAATTGCTGGGTTAACCATAATGGTTTGGATGAACTCATCTACCAGTTGTGGTTGGTGCAAAACATCTAAGATAGAGACTTGCTCCGCACTACGTAACAAGGCTGAGATTTGAGTACCTGCTACTGCCTCGGTTTTGGGGTAATTTGGCCTCCCACTCCGGTAATTCTCCTTAGGGTGACTATAGTTATCCAAAACTTGAATTAAAGACAATTCCGGCTTACTGGTTTTATAGTCAGCTACCTCTGTATCGAGCCAAAGAATTGGGGCTTGAGCACACTTGGCAATAACTGCCTGAATTTCTTGAGGGTCAGTAAAATAGGGCATGGTGTAAGTCCCACTAGTGAACATCGTCAGTTTGTCACTAAACCTGCCCTGACATCAATGGGAAGTGTGGGAAGTGTGAGAAGTTGGGGAGCAAGAGAGAAATTATAATCACTCATCACGAAGAAAGGAAAATAGGCACTAGGTATGACATGATTAGAGCAGATAAACGCTATCAAACTCTCATTTAGGAGAAAAAATCTCCCAAATCAGAATTTTGTCAGCTTATTCAAGGTCTAATTACCTTCAGCTTATGTAGTTCTCCAAAAAGGCAGAAGAGCAATGCTAGTTCAAGTAACAATAGAGAATTTTCTATCCTTTAAAGAGGCAATCACCTTGAGTATGTTAGGTGAGAATAATGACTTGAACCATATAGAGCATCTTGCTATTGATGCAGCAGGTAAGGGAAGATCAGTTTTACCTATAGCTGCTATTTATGGAGCTAATGCAGCAGGTAAATCTAACCTTATTGATGCAATTGATTTTGCCAAAGATTTGATCATCGAAGGAACACGTAGTGGACAAGTAATTCCAGTGTCTACCTTTAAACTAGGAGACTATAGTAAAAATCCTAGTAGTTTTGAGTTTATATTTACTTATGAAGATGCCTGCTACTTTT
Organism: Caldora sp. SIO3E6; assembly: GCA_010672185.1. Taxonomy (GTDB): domain Bacteria; phylum Cyanobacteriota; class Cyanobacteriia; order Cyanobacteriales; family Coleofasciculaceae; genus Caldora. Next base: position 2,026 of record JAAHHL010000611.1, read on the forward strand.
ATGGCTTTGAATTAAATTCTAGACGTATTGTTGAAGAATGGCTTTATGGCATACCTCCCAACAAAAAAAGAAAAGTACTTTATTTTGAAAGAACTACTTCTGAGCAGGAGGAAACAGAAGTAGAATTGGGTGCAATACTCAGAGGAAGAAATTATAAAAATAAACCATTTTTAGATTTTATTGCTCAAGGAACTCGTCCCAATCAATTATTTTTAACCGAAGCTGTAGAGCGCAACGTTCAAAAATTACAACCTGTTGTTAACTGGTTCAAAAAAGTTCTGACTATAATTCCTGCTGAATCTCATTATTCTGGATTAGAATTTGGCATCTTAGGCAGCAATGAATTTACCAAGTTTCTCAACAATTTCCTCAAATTTTCCGGCACGGGTATAGATTCGATAGGAATGGATGAAATTCAACTTAATTTTGATTCTCATTTTCCAGAAATGTCTGTAATTATGCGTGAAGAAATTGAACAGCAACTTGCTGAAGCTGTAGAAAATTCTGTAATTATGATAGAGAGTATGACTGCAAAGCGCTACTTGCTAATGAAAGGAGAAAATCAACAAGTAAATCTTATACAACTCAAGACAAAGCACCGTAATGAACAAGGACAACTTGTTGAATTTTCCATTGATGAAGAATCAGAAGGTACACAACGTCTAATTAATTTGATTCCAGCCTTATTTATTCTCCAGCAAACGTCAGAAAAAGTGATATTTATAGACGAATTGGATCGTCGCTTCCACCCTTTACTATCACGTCAATTCTTAGAATTATCTTTGCACTGTCAAGCTAAGGAGAGTATCAGTCAGCTAATATTTACGACTCATGATACCAACCTACTAGATCTAGATTTACTACGTAGAGATGAGATTTGGTTTGTAGAAAAGAATCAACAAGGCGCATCACATCTTTACTCCTTAGCCGAATTCAAAATTAGACCTGACCTCAAAATTGAAAAGGGGTACTTAAACGGTCGATTTGGAGCAATTCCATTCTTTGGCGATATTCGCAGTTTAGGTTGGTTAGATTCTGAGAGTGAGCCTTCTACTAATGCTGTAGAGGTTTGATGGACTATGAAAAAATCTGACCGCGCAAAGTTACTTGATCGCAAGTATAACACACGAGATGCGCAGCGTTCTCATGTTTATCGAGTTGTTGAGATACTTCTCAAAGTAATAAACCATCCTTAAATACTAAATTCAGACAACTTTCCATTCTAAATTCTAAATTCTAAATTCTAAATTCTTAATTCTCCTTACTTACTTCCTGAATCTGAGCCTCTGTCAAATACTTAACCAGAACCAAGTTAAAGGGATCTTCACTAATTGCTTTCACATAAGACTCACTCAAGTAAGTAGCATATTCTGGCTGATTACCAATATAAGTTTGAAAAAAAGCTGTACTCAAAGCATTCATATAAGGGAAAGCAAGCATCGGATCTGGACCAATCAATTCTGGGGGAAGATCAAATGCGCCTCCACCTTGTGCTCCTAGGAAAGAAAAGTGAGTACCCTGTTCCATAACTACCAAATATTTGTTTGGGGTGGTGAGCCAGAGAAAGGGATTAAGCTGCTCTGGTAGTGGTGGTGCAAATACATCTTGAGTACTAGAAATCATCATCAAGGGAACTTCAATTTGCGAGATTCCTTGTCTACCAAAAATAGCGCTACTGACGGGATTGATGGCTATCACTGCTTTAACCCGTTCATCTCGCAAATTGGTAGTTGTTCTAGGTAAATCTAATCCTTGACACTGGACTAACAGGGACAAATTTAAAGTTACGCCAGCTTCTGCTTGAGCACATTCGGTAGTCAGGTTAGCAAAATCCAGGGTAGCCCCCCCCGCAGCCAGAACAGTATAGCCTCCCAGAGATTGACCAATTAATCCCACCGACTGGAGATTGAGTTTCCCAAACCGATTTGGTTCAGACTGAGCTTTGGCGGATAGTTCATCGAGTAAATACTTAATATCTAGGGGACGATTGATTAAGATTTCCGGCTCTGGAGGATTACCGAAACCAGCAAAAAGTCGATTAACCCTCTGGGTATTGGAACCAGGGTGCTCCAAAACTGCTACTCCAAAACCGTGAGAAGCTAGATGTTCTGCTAGATAAGCAAAAGTCCTACGGCTGGAAGCTAAACCGTGGGAGATAATTACCAATTGGGTTGACTTTTCCCTGGAAGTAGTGGGTAAGTAGAGATCAAAGGGAACTGGTTCTTCCCGGGTGGGGTTGTTAAAAGTAGAGCTAGCTTTGCGCCATTTCCCAGAGCCAGTAAGGCGTAAATCTGGTAGTGTGGAGATATCAACTGGTGGATCAGCGGCGGCCTCAGTCCTTGCCTGCTCTTCAATCTTTTCTAGGATTAAACTCCCTTCTTCGAGAGCCAGGGATAGTTGATCAATAACTTGGTTAATCGGTTCTAAGTCAAGTCGGATCGTCTCTAAGGGAAACTGGCGTAGGAAATTGACAATGGTTAAGCCTTCGGGAGAAGCCGCAGCTTGGTTTAAGGAAGCCCGCAAAGCATAGAAACCATTGCGCTCAAAATCGGCTTTGATGACATCACCCAGCTTCTTGAGGATGATTTCTCCCGTTGGGGAGTTAGTAAACTTGTAGACAATTGTCGGACTATAGTTAAAGCGCTTGTTGAGTAGCTCCCGCAGTTTTTCTAGTTGTTCTGGGGGAACACGGTTAGCGTAAAAAGAAAATTTATTGGTAATCCTACCTTCTTTGGCAAAAATTTCTAGGTCTTCAATGGAAATGTAGAATTCCCCAAAGGGGGTGTACCAGAAAGCAATCTGCTCCGCTCCCAAGGCAGGAGTGGCACGAAAAGTGGTAGATATGCCTAAGCCTAGTGCCAGAAGGCAGAAGAAAGAAGGCAGAAGGCAGGAGGCAGGAGGCAGAAGGCGGAAGGCAGAAGGCGGAAGGCGGAAGGCAGGAGGCAGGAGGCAGGAGGCAGGAGGCAGGAGGCAAAACCCACCCCTAACCCCTCCCAGGAGGGGAACTGGAGGTAGGAGGGAAGCTCTTTTATCTTTGCTAACTTGCCGGT
>JAAHHL010000612.1 GCA_010672185.1 Caldora sp. SIO3E6
TCGCCAAAATCATTGATGCTGAAAAGCCCAGTTTTTCGTCAAAAATCCTCCTTGTCTACTACTCCCCTCCTTGGAGGGGTTGGGGGTGGGTTCCTCCCTTGTCTTATCTGGACCGAAATATTAAAAACCTACCCTTGTGAGGAGCCGGAAAGCCCCTCTCCTCTTAGGGGAGGGGTTTGGGGAGGGGTCTGACCCTATACCAATTCGCCAACAGTATCTTTAGTTGGCTAATCATAGCTTGTCGTTTCTGCTCCACCCTAAATAATCAGGTTGAACTCTATTCACAAAGGAGTTTCTTAATTTATGCAACGAATCAAGAAATCAGGTATTGCGATCGTAATGTCTGTGATGCTTTTCCTCTCAGGAATGCTACCTTGGCTTCCAACAGCCCCAGCTTTTGCCCAAGAAACCACGACCAAACCCAATATCCTGGTCATTATGGGCGATGATATCGGCTGGTTTAACATTAGTGCCTATAACCTAGGCATGATGGACTACAGAACACCCAACATCGATAGCATCGCCCATGATGGCATACTTTTCACTGACTTTTACGGTGAACAGAGTTGTACTGCTGGTCGTGCTGCCTTTATTACAGGCCAGAGTCCTGCACGCACAGGTTTAACCAAGATTGGATTACCTGGTGCGAAAGAAGGATTACAGCTAGAAGACCCAACCTTGGCAGAACTACTGAAGCCATTGGGTTACAACACTGCTCAATTCGGTAAAAATCATTTGGGTGACTTAGATCTGTTTCTACCCACTGCTCATGGTTTCGATGAGTTCTTTGGGAACCTCTATCACCTTAATGCGGAGGAGGAACCAGAGAACGAAGACTATCCAGAGTTAGGTAAATATCCTCTTTTTGACCTGTTTCGTCCACGGGGTGTCCTTCACAGCTATGCAGACAATACTAAACAATGTCCAGCTGGAGCAGAGGATGTCACAGACGAAGAGAGTCTTGGTCAAAGGGTTTGTGATACTGGTCCTCTGACTCAAAAGCGGATGGAAACCATAGATGAGGAGGTTCTTGACCGTACCCTTGCCTATCTAGATGAGGTTGTTCAGCCAGACGCAAACGGAAATACAGATCCATTCTTTGTTTGGTTTAACAGCACCCGCAACCATATTTTCACCCACCTGAAGGACGAAGCTAAAGGCGTTACCGGACAAGGTGTCTATGCTGACGGTATGGTGGAACACGATGGTCATGTTGGCCAACTTCTCAATAAGCTAGACGAACTCGAAATTGCTGACAACACTATTGTTATCTATACTACTGACAACGGTGCTGAGGTATTTTCTTGGCCTGATGGTGGCACCATTCCTTTCCGCAGTGAAAAGAACTCCACTTGGGAAGGAGGTTTCCGAGTTCCGGCAATGATCAAGTGGCCTGGTCATATTGCCAGTGGTGTGGTTTCCAACGATATTGTCTCCCATCAAGATATGTTGCCAACGCTGATGGCTGCAGTTGGTGTGGACGACATCAAAGAGCAGCTTCTTAATGGCTATACTGCTGGCGATACAACTTACAATGTTCACATTGACGGCTATAACTTCTTGCCTTATCTAACTTCTCTAGGAGGCCCAGACTCAGAGGTCGCAACTCCTCGTGAAGAGTTCTACTACTTGACCGACGGCGGTTTTCCATCCGCACTCCGGTTTGAAGACTGGAAACTGGTGTTTAGTGAAATGCAGGGTGAAGGGTTTGATGTTTGGTTTGACCCCTACGTCAATTTGAGGGGTCCTCGGATCATTAACTTACGTCGCGATCCATTTGAGAAAGCAACCTATGAGTCAAGCTACTACGATGACTGGCTAATTCGCCGCAGCTTCTTGATCGGTCCAGCAATTGGATATTTAGGCCAATTCCTCGAGACCTTTAAAGCCTATCCACCTCGGCAATTACCTGGCTCTTTTGGTATCGAGAAGATGGTGAGCGATCTCATGGAGTACCTGGAGCATCCTGCATCGAACAATTAACTCACATTGAATCCCTCTGAAAATCAATGATTTTCCAGGGAATTGAAATCGACTGCGATTTTAATTCCCTGATTACACCACGGTGTAAACACTCATTAGAGTTGAGGAGGATCTTGAAAAGACTATTGTTAAAGATAGATCCTCCTATTTCTCTTGATAACTGTTCAAGCCACCTTCCAGAAGTTAAAATTGACGATAAATTTTCCCAACATCGTTCACCTGGCACCCAATTAAATTAAGACCTTGTATTATCCAATTATCAAGCATTTCATGAAAAATTTTTGGCATAAATCACTTATTCTCTGTTTCCTAACAATATCGCTTATTTTCCCTTTCGCCACACCAGCACAAGCATCTTCTGCAGATAAGAGTTGTCCAGAGGGAATGATTTTTATTCCCGAAGGAACTTTTACAATGGGATCGGATAGTCATTATCCATCAGAAATTGCTGCCAGTGATGTCACCGTAGATAGTTTTTGCATTGATCGCCACGAAGTCACCAATTCAGAATTCCGTAAATTTGTCAAGGCAACAGGCTATAAAACTATTGCCGAACGCCCCCTCTCAAAAGAACAATTTCCAGATTTAACTGATGACCAACGACAACCTGGTTCCCTCGTCTTTGAACCTCCCTCAGAAGGTATCCAACAGGTGGCCTATTTAAGCTGGTGGCATTGGACAGTGGGTGCTAACTGGCAATATCCCTACGGTCCTCATAGCAACATCAAAGGGAAAGATAATTATCCTGTGGTTCATATTGCCTATGAGGATGCAGTTGCTTATGCTAATTGGGCGGGTAAATCTCTCCCCTCTGAAGCTCAATGGGAATATGCAGCGCGGGGAGGTCTTCAAGAGCAAGAATTCACTTGGGGTAATCAATATTCAGCCAAGAAAGCCAATACCTGGCAAGGGATGTTTCCCTTTTTCAATACTAAAGAAGATCACTATTTAGGCACTGCACCAGTAGAATCTTTTCCCCCCAATGGTTACGGACTGTATGAGATGACGGGCAATGTTTGGGAATTAACCTCAGATTGGTATCAAGTGGGACATCCAGGTAAAGAGCATAGTCTTAACCCCACCGGACCGACTAAAAACGCCAGTTTTGACCCTAAAAAACCCAATGAAGGAGCTTTACACGTTATTAAAGGTGGCTCCTACCTCTGTGCCAAGAATTATTGCAGTCGCTATAGACCTGCCGCCAGAGAGTCTCAAGCACCTGATACTGGCACAACCCATATTGGGTTTCGTTTGGTTTCTTTGAGCAGGTAAACTTCGAGCGTCGCCGTTATCCCCTCCTCCAAAGTTTCCTAAATTAACACATTTAATATTAAGTAGCTATGAAAGTAAATTCAGATTGTATCAAAACCGTATACGACAAAAGTAAGGCAGTTGAATATGCAGCAAATAAAAATCAAAGAGGACCGCCCCTTACATCTCCTAACCTTATCGGCTAAGACAGAACAGGAGTTGCAGGAATTGACTACTCCAGATTATTGGTGTCACCAGATTATTCAGCCAGTCCAGCTTTTTGCTAGTGTGGATAGTCTCAAAAGGGAAGGAGTTGAGATTTTCGTTGAAATCGGACCGAGACCGATAGTCTGGCGGTTGACTAGCCAGGGTAAACCAGACAATGAGACTCTATGGCTCCCCAGTTTGTCTCCAACGGAAACAGATTGGCAACAGATGTTAACTAGCACGGCTCAACTTTATTTGCACGGTGTCTCAGTGAATTGGGTGGGTTTTGACCGGGACTATGAACGGTCTCAGTTTTCTCTGCCCATTTTTCCAAACAATTAAAGAAGACGTTGCAGCTTATGCTCAATGGGCAGGTCTCTCACTACCAACAGAAGCTCAATGGGAATATGCTGCTCGTGGTGGACTAGATGATGCTGACTACAGTTGGGGTGAGCAATTCATACATTACAGGCGCACACCTATCCCATTATTAAATAATCATAGCAAAAAATAACGATAACCACAAACAACAATCATCTTCCTAAGAGAAAGCGATCGCGTGTAATCAACTGATTAATGTTGTATAACAGAGATCGCCTTCAACAACAAGTATCTAAGACTCATGATCACGAGGAGGAGTCTAAACGTTTGGCTAATCCAGAAGTCCCAATTATTCGTCCACTAATTTGGTTGGGAAGTAGCAAAAAAAAGATTCAATCTTTTCCAGAAGAGGTAAAAAAGTTGATCGGTGATGAATTGCAGATTATTCAATTTGGGGGAATGCCAAAAGATGCTAAACCATTTAAAGGAGTAGGTAGTGGTGTGTTTGAAATTGCCATCAAATATGATAACGATGCTTATCGCTGTGTACAAGCAGTACAGTTAGGCAAGTATATTTATGTTCTCCATGCCTTTCAAAAGAAATCAAAAAAAGGAATTGAAACTCCTAAGCCAGATGTAGATTTGATTAAAAAACGTTATCAGGAGGCTGTCGAGTTAGCTAACAATGAATAAAATTCAAGACCTAGAATATGAACAAGGTAGCGGCAATGTTTTTGCTGACTTAGAATTAGATGATGCTGAGGAACTTTTTGCCCGCTCTCAAATTGGTTTTTATTTGTATAAAATCCTCAAAAAAAGAAATTTACAGCAAGGAGAAATTGCAACAATATTAGGCATTTCTCAATCCGATGTTTCTCACTTAATGAATGGACATTTTAGCCGATTTACTATGGAGAAGTTACTAGATTTTTTCAAATGTCTCAACATGAAAGTAACCATTGAAATTAGTCCTCATCAGGAGGGTGAGCCTTTTCAGCAGGTAGCTTACCTTTCATAGGAAGCGTTCCGCTGAAGATGTCACCGTTGACAATTTTTGTATCAATAGATATGAGATTACAAGGTGGCTCTTATCTTTGTGCTCCTAACTAGGGCTTGCTGAATAAGTGTGGAAGCCATGCCAGACAAGCTTTTTAATCGCTTTCAGTCTCGCAAAGTGCAAGGAAATGGTATTTTTTAGTTCAAAAACCTTGCACTTTTACCAGAAAATTCCTCCTGAACTCTTAACTTATTACTTATTACTTATTACTTATTACTTCAAAACCCGCGTCAATCGACTTATTCAGCA
>JAAHHL010000613.1 GCA_010672185.1 Caldora sp. SIO3E6
GCTATTCGGTTTGAGCCTGTGGATCGTGAGAAGTGCCGACACCTCACGCAATCCCAGTTATCTGGAAGGAAGCAGGAACGGAACGTTAATACGGTTTATACCGCGTTATGTCAGTTTCCGATAGCAGGTGATTGTAAGATGACAGCAGAGCAAATTCTAGAGAAAATCAACAGTAAATTACAACTAATGATTGTAACCGCGATGCGGTGCGTTACGCTCCGCTAACACACCCTACGATAGATACATTTTTTCCTAGAAATCACCTAAGTTAATCAACAAATCGGACGTTTGCCGGGATTTACTGCATGAACATATTCACTACCGGAATCAGGCCATCCTCGTTTGTAAGAAGCTTCCTCTGGTTTTCCCCAACCTAACTGTAGGATAATTTCCAAAAAAGTTGAATTCCTGTGTCCAGAGATATTTGCCCATTCAGTTCTAGATGCGATCGCACCCACCTCATCAGGCATAATCTGTTGATAGTCTCTGCCGTTGCGAATACTTAAATACAAGTCCATACCAACCGTCACCTCACACCAAAAAGCCAGAATCGAGGCTTTCGCAGCAATGATAATTTCCAAATCCCTAGGAAGTGCCACAAGGTGCTCATCGATGGTAGGGTAGTCGAGAGTCTGCTCCTTGACACTTATTTGCCGCCAAACAATTCCTGAGACTTGATTTTGCCGTTGGTATTGGTGAACAGCTGCTTGGAAGTCTTGATAAGCACTGAACTTTTGAATACCATCTGGCTTCATAAATTGGTCAAGCAAAGGATTACCAGATGCTGAAGCTGACAGATTCAGTCGCTCTCCGTTCATACAGGCACGACGCTCATCTGCCAAGATTTTGATTAGCTCTTGAGTGCTGTAGATTTTGGACATCAGCACGCTCTAAAAATTCTTCTTCAAGCAATCTAGCAGGAAAATCCACAGATTTCTAAGCTTTTTTGGCTCAATTGACCAGTATTTATCACCCAAAAAACCGAGTTTCACCAACCAATGCTCTAGACTAATTTTCACTTAGCTGAGTACTAATCTCATTGAGTACCCGCCGCTTCAGTTCCACTGATTCTGTACGGGGCAATAAATCAAATATGTTCCGAAAGACATCATCTACCTGCTCATAGGTTAACTCTCCTGCCTTATTGAAAACTACTTGCCCCTGCTGATCAATCAATACTGTTTGGGGCACTAATCCTTCATAATAGTAACCCGGTTCTGTAGATTTGTAGGTATTTTTGGGAGAGAGTGTGTCAATATTCACAGGAATAAAAGCTGCAACTCTTCCATAAGGCTCTTGTAGTCGGGAAACAACTATGGAATAGTGTTTGCAATCGCTGCTGTCATCTAAATAGAATACCAACAGTGCTGGTCTTTGCCGCCTTAATGCTTCTGTTAGGGGTACTCGCGGCGGAACTAGAGAACCATTACCGGCATAAATAGCAAAGATGTTGCCATCATACTTGTCATCGTTAAGCCCTGCTAAGGCTGATGGTGTAGCCAAAAATAACAGACAGCTAATGATAGCAACTAAGCTCAAGCAGCAACGGGAGACTAGACGCTTCCCGGTGGGACGAGTTGTAATAGTTCTCAAGGGGAACCTTAGCGATCGCAAGACCATACTTAAATACACTGTTAGACTTCTATTTTCTACCACAAACTAGGCTCAATTCCTCATTGCCTCTTACTTATTACTTGTTACTTGTTACTTATTACTTATCCAGAAAGCCCTAACTATCCTCGTCTTGAGCTGCTGGCGGTGCAAAAATGGTTAATCCTCTGGGAATACATTCTACTTCGATGGGAGTTGTTCCGATGAGTTCGCCATCCAGCACAACTTTTTGGGGAGGGTTGGTAGTTACCTTAATCTGTTTGGTTTGCAAACTGACAATATCTTCCCGATTAGTTGGTGTTTGGAGCAGTGCTGCCCCCAACAAGTTAACCATACCTGTGACAGCTTCTAGGTCAGTTTTGGGAGCAGCAATAGTCACGTCTAACATACCATCATTGGCAATCACTTTACCCGGCCCTTGAGCCATAACTGAGGTAGATGGTGCTGCATTGGCTACAGTAACTGCTCCCGCCTGAAAGGTTTTAACTACACCTTCAATTTCAATCTTTGTCTCAAAAAGTTCTTGTTCATTGAACTGCTGGATGCCAGCCATGATATAAGCTAATGCTCCCCAGCGGTTTTTTGCTTCTCGATCAGCGCGCTCAACCATTTCTGCTTCGTAGCCAATGCCAGCTAATAAAATCATGGGCAATCCATTACAACGGGCAATGTCAACAACTCGGGTTTGCCCTGCTAAGATAGCTGCGCAGGAACTCCTAATCGGAGTTAGACGAGCAGGAATACCTACAGCAACAGCAAAAGCGTTAGCTGTGCCTCTCGGAATGATACCTAAGGGAATATTTGTGCCAATGAGTGCTCCGGCAACGGCAGAAACTGTGCCATCTCCCCCAGAAGCAATAATGAAATCTGCTTGAGCTGAAATTGCCTCTTTAGCTAACTCGTCAGGATTAATCTCTGGTGTGGTAAAGTGAACTACTAATTTCATTGCTGGTTCGAGTAGTTGTTTAATGAGAGACAACTCCTCTTCTGCATTACCTTGACCGGAAATGGGGTTGAAAATTAGGTGGGCAATACGAGTTCGACGCAGAGCCTCCGCAATGACTTCTGCTGTGGCCAAATTGGTTGCCAAAGGAACATTATGGACAGCACAGATACGCTGAAGTAATTGAATATTTGGTTCATGGGGTTGAGCTTGAAGGGGATCGATGAGAAAAATAACAGCAGTTATTTTATCTTCTGCTACTAGAGCAGCAATTTGAGCATCTCCTCCCATGGGACCAGATAATTTCAGTTCAACCGGTAAATTTGTCTGAGATTTTACCCGTTCTCCAGTTGTATTGGTAGCAATTAATTGATAGCGAGTAAAGAGAGCTTGATATTGCTTAACGAAATTTATCATTTCGTCTTGTTTCTGGTCATGGGCAATAAGAGCGATCGTTGCAGGCATAATATACTAGGGATATTTTTCAATTTAATGCAGATAATAACTCTTTGTCTAGTCTTGTTAATATTGGTAACAGAGTTACAAAATATACCCCAAGTTAAGGACTAAAAAGAACAGAATAGTTCTGAAACCTGAACCTCTTCATTGGCTGAGGAGATAGAAAATAGTTACCTCAGACATTCAGCATCCTTAGTTTCTGAGGCTAGCTAGAGAGACCCTACTACCAGGAACATCTAGGGAGCATCCCATTTTGGCGAGTTGGCTCCTTCAAGATAGCTGAAACCCTTGCCATGTCGTCTTTTTGATCATGTTTTTTCCAAAATGGGATGCTCCCAACATCTACATCTTTAGCTTCTGGAGAACCAACAGCAACAGCAGATTCCAGAATCCTCTCCATCTCTTCTAGTTTGACTGGGTTTAGTTGCGGCAGGTTGTTTACACATTAAATTTAAGTCAAAATTATCTATTGAAGGAAAAAATAATTATGACTACCGGGAAAGAAAGTACTACAACTAGCAAAAACACTACTTCGGCTAACTCACAAGATACACCAGATAATTCTCTTATCGAAGATAAACCGACATTGATGGTAAATCACGAAATTGCCAAATACTTTGAGCATGATGATGATCTGCGCAGAGCAATTGTCGAGTGGCAATATCTCTGGGGATTGTCAACTATCTGATGAGCATTAGTGGGACACCTGCCCCAACAAGAGGGAGCTGGGGAAGCTGAGGGAGAGAGCCGTCAGAGCATTAGCCAAATTAGTAACTGGTTAAAAGGATCGGTACTTGTATCTCTTTGACATCAAAGTATTACTACTGGCGATACCTGGTGGTGAAAATTTTTTTTAAACACAGTTAATTGATATAATTATTGTCGGGAACTATGTTGTTAGCACTCCCTTTCCTCTCGAACTCAGGTTGCTTTTGTGAGGGGTCAGACCCCTCCGTTAATTCGCCCACAGTATCCTAAAATGAGTGGGATTGCACTGGGCTTCGCCCCGCTTGCGGTGAAGTGCGTCTAGAAAATGGCAAACTAATACGTGGCGCTGGTGACTATTTCTTGATCTCCAGAGTCACAATAATTGGTAAACCAAGTTTAACTCATCCTTATTATCGTAGTACATTTACTTTGATTGGTAGTCTTTGGTATAATTGAAGACTGAGAGTTTGGTGATTAACATCAATATCTTAGACAAGAGAATCATAAAGTGTCTATCTTTGGCTACCCTACTACTAGCGATAATAGCTACCTTAGCATACACGATAAAGCATCAATAAAAAATAATTAAATTTTGTTAATTTCAATCGGGGAATAATCTCAATTAAGAACTCATTACTTTATACTCGAAAAAGTGCAAACATCATGAGCCACAAACAATGAGTATTATTCAAAGCGGTGTAGTTACTGTCGGTAATCAAAACGGCACAACTTTTGCTAAAGAGGTTACTATACTCTTTCCACAACCATTTCCGACAACACCAACAGTCGTTGCCAATACTCTGCAACAGCCTAACTTACCCCCAATTCCAGATGCCTTCGCTGTGTCCATTGTAGAGGTTAATACGCAACAAGCTGTCGCTCGTGTGTACCGAGTTGATGTAGCTCCACCACAACAGGGTGGCTGGGCTCAAGATTTACAACTTGGTTGGATTGCTCGCTCTCATTAGAGGTTTACTAGACAAAACTAAAAGCTGGTTTTAGAGTTTTTTGGGTGTCGTAAGTTCATGCTTGTAGTGAGATTTTTCTCAAAATCTTTGTACTCTGAGCAACAGCTATTAAACTGATAAACCGAGTATTTTGCCAACCCATGAAGATGTAGCGGCGATTCAAGTGGGCATTGCTCCTAAATCATTTGGAGATTGATTATACCATTTCTCAAAAGTAGCTGGAGAGCTTAAAATGCTGCATCAACTATACATTCATGGAATCTAAGTCTCCAGTATTTTCGATAATTGGCATTACGTAAATCTGGGGATAACATGGGGCAGGCTTTAATAGGAATATTCAGGTCAAATGGCCTGGATTATTGCTAAACCTGCCCCA
>JAAHHL010000614.1 GCA_010672185.1 Caldora sp. SIO3E6
CGCACTGCCCCTTATGAAGGGAAAAAACAAGCTCAAATCCTGTTCCCTATTCCCTATTCCCTATTCTCTATTCCTTTGTTTATGACAAGATCACACTAAATCTGATGGATCGATTCCGAGTTCCTTCTCGAAAGAAAACTCGTTCATCCTGACAAGTATGGTGGCGCAGTACTTGCAAAAAGCCCTGTACTAAGTTCTTTTTGTCATGCATTCGGAATAGGTGATAGCGTAAGTGCTCCCCAAAAGGACCGCGCTCCCCTGCTGCCTTAGCAAATAAATCAGCTACTGTAATTTGCTGGCTAGCAACAAGGTAAAGTGCTCGACGCACCAGGTAGGGATGTCCATCAACCAGCGACATCAGTTGACTTTCCTGAGCTCGATTCAAGGGCAAGCCATGACGCTGATTCAAATCAGTTATCTGTTGCGGGGTGAAGTCAGCTAACTCAATCACCTGCCCCACGTTAAACGGGGATTGGCTCAAATTTTCAATAAACTGGTAAGGTTCCGTTGAAGTAACTAATGCTAGATCGAGCTGTTTCCAGATTGGTGTGGAAGGTATGGCACGATTATTATGCCAACTACGGAGCATACTGAAGAAATCAGAGCGGAAGGTTGCATCAAAAATACATTCTACTTCATCCATTGCTAACACTAATGGACTATCCAGCTGCTTTAACAGGTAACGTTGCAGATACCGGGTACAGCGTAGATTATTACTTTGTACCTGACTCCAGTACTCATTCACTCGATTTTCCACTTCCAACTCACCACTCAGCCAAGTACAAAACTCGTGAAAAAACTGATCTGCATTGGTTAGGGTTGTTTTGTCAAACATTTGAAAATCTAAGAAAACAATTCGTTTTCCCGCTGCCAATGCCTTATTCATCAAGCGCATCAACAGTGAACTTTTGCCCATTTGACGTGGGCCTTTAATCGTAATCGTCACACCCTGCTGCTGGATAGTACTCAAAGCAAGGACATCAGAAGATCGCTCTACGTAAAAGCGCGACTCTGTATCCATTGTTCCTTCTGGCATTTCCAAAGGCAAGGGTTGGGCAGCATAGTGGGGTTGAGGAATTTCTTCTGGTGGATTCGCCAACAACAAAGCCTGCTTCGCTTCTATGCTAGAGATGGGAAGTTCTCCTCCTAAAATTGCTTGGCTCAACTCAGCAATCAGACGAGATGTATCTTCCTTCCCTTGCCAAAAAGCCCAATTAATTGAGTTTAAATACTCACTCAAGGGGTAGCGAAATGGCCCTCGATAGTTGATGCGAATCGGTAAAATGGCTGGATTACCTGCCTGTTCCCTGGCAAGATGGTAAGCAAGTCGGATCTGCTGCTCCACCATTTCGCTGTGGACGGAAAATTCCGAAAGCAGCACAATAAAAAAGTCTGATTGTCGAATTTCTCTCTCCACTTGCTCTGCCCAGGGAGTTCCTGCTACCATTGCTCGGTCAATAAAAACTTGATGTTCCCGATTCAATGCTTCAAATATATCCCCAGCAACAAGCTCATCTAACTCTGTATCCCTGGTGTAGCTGATAAAAATACGAGATGGGCGCTTTCTCTGCCTCTCCGCGTCTCCGTTTCTTGCTGACTCGTCCAATTTGTTGTGGTGGACTAACAATTTTGATAGCATCTCGAAAGCAAAAGCACTGGCATGTTGAGCAGCCTTCTCCTGTCGGATTGCTTCCGGTTCTACCGAATCATCATTTTTACCTTCAATTAAATCAGAAATACCTCGAATCACGACCGCTTGCATATTAGGATAAGCAAAGGCTGCATTCAAGAAACCGAATCCTTCCATCTCAAGAGCGATCGCATCGTTATAACTTGCCCTCAAAAACTGGAAAATATCTGATTTTCTAGAAGCAACTACCTTATCCCCAGCAGCAATAGGAGCCAAAAACACACGAGGCTGTGAAACCCGATTACTAGATAATCGTTGTAACCATTCCTTTTTTCTCGCTTCCAATTTCGCTCTCTGCACCAGCGCATAAGCAGACTTTCCTACTTTTGGGCGAGGAAAAAACTGCTCTCCTACTTTTCCCGACTCATAGCCGTAAACATCAGTCGCTACCACCACATCCCCAATGGCAACATCTTTTATTCCTCCGGCAATTCCTACAAACAAGAGGATGTTAGGCTGAAAATAAGCG
The DNA here is from genome assembly GCA_010672185.1 of Caldora sp. SIO3E6. GTDB lineage: Bacteria > Cyanobacteriota > Cyanobacteriia > Cyanobacteriales > Coleofasciculaceae > Caldora. Next base: position 2,160 of record JAAHHL010000614.1, read on the forward strand.
ATCGCTCGTTCTGCTTCCACCGCTGCTTGGGCATTACCAGCCCCCACTTCAGCAATACCAACTTCCCATTTCTGTCCATTCACCAAAAACTTCCCCCGCTCATAAATAGTCCCCTGGGGATGTATCTCGTCTTGTAACTCCTTCAAATGGTTACATACAGACTGATATTCTACAGGTAGGGCAGTCAGTATTACTGCACAAGGCATAAATTGACTCTCAACTTTCCTTTGTGAACTTTGTGACTTTGTGGTTCCTTAAATCAATTACCCATTAGACTTATTCAGCAAACCCTACTGATAATAAGCACGAATCATTGCCTGGGTTCCCTGCTCACCACCCGTACCATCATCTAACTGCTTAACTATTTTAAATAACTCCTCAGCCATATCCACACCAGTTAATTGCTGCTCCGACTGCTTCAAGGCTTCCTGCACTAATCTCAAATCCTTGAGCATATGCTTAATCATAAAACCGGGTTGGAAATCCGACTCAGCAATTTTCGGTCCTAGATTAGATAAAGCCCAGGAACCAGCAGCACCAGTACTGCATACCTCTATAATTAAATTAGGATCAATTCCCTGTTGCTGGGCTAACTGCATCGCTTCACACAGAGCTATCATATGAACCGAGCAAAGTACTTGGTTACAGAGTTTTACCGCCTGCCCACTACCAACTGCTCCACAAAGGCGAATCGTTTTGCCCAAAACTTCCAGCAGTGGCTTGCTCTCCTCAAAATCAGTAGGCTCACCCCCAACCATAATCGTCAGAGTACCATTTTTGGCTCCGATATCTCCGCCAGAAATAGGAGCATCCAGAAAGCGTAGTTGACGTTGCTTAAGCTCAGCCCCTATGTTTTGAGCAGCATTTGGTCCGATAGTACTAGTATCAATTACCAAAGTACCAGGTCGAGCCGATTCAGCAACTCCCCCAACTCCCAAGATTACTTCTTCCACATCAGGTACATCACCGACGCACAAAAATACTACATCTGCTGTTTCCACTGCCTCCTGGATCGACGATACAATTCGTGCTCCCGCATTGGCAGCTACCTCAATACCAGGGCGATGAGGAGTGCGATTCCAGGCTGTAACAGAATAACCGCTGCGGGCTAAATTCGCTGCCATAGAGCCACCCATCACACCAAGTCCAAGAAAGGCAATCTGTTGCTTCATGGGATTTCTTCCAGTTGCTTGCTCACAAGTATTAGCTTAAGCTAAAAAGCAACAAGAGACTCGGAGCGCTCATTATACAGTTTAGGCAATTTTTGAGAATGATTGTACCCACAATGTGGTGCGTTACGCTGCGCTAACACACCCTACGATAGGTACTATTTCTTATTACCCATTCTCTATTCTCAAAAAATACCGAATACATGTACCTTATAAGCTATATCACTTTCCCTCTAGTTCTAATAAGAACACACCCAAGATACCAAGGTACAAAATTAGAGCAAACAAGACTAAAACGAAAGGTGGGTCAAGGAATACAGGAATACCGTTGTCTATCAAAACATTCGGTAAAAAACCTTGGTAACAGATATTGTCGCCACAAATATCGTAGTTAAACAAAATAACAAACATTTGCAGACCAACAATATAAGGAATTAAGCCCTTCTTTAATCGAACCTTGGTTCTTCTACTCTGAGTACGAACAATTCCACGTAAAAACAAGCCAATTCCACTAGCAATATAGTAGGCTCCCACAATCAGGATAAACACAAAAAATGTCACCCAACCACCAGAGGTAGAGAAAAACAAATGCAAGCTGATGGTCGCATAAATTACATATAGAATAAATAGCGCCCAAATGTTAAGTCTCATCATTAGGGATTTATCCCTTTTTCTTTGCTCAATATGTTTGTTGTTTTGCATCCTGCTTAGATTAAAAAGTCAAAAAATAGTAGGGCACAAGTCCTGAATAGCAAATATAATTCTTCTCAAGTCTTTCCTTTCTTGAGAAATGAGGGAAACTAGAAAATTCTCAAGAAAGTTACTTTTCCTTTCTCTCCATCATTTTTGAACTGAAGAAAGGAATTCAAATTTTACCGATACTCCACGCTCTGCCTACCTTTCCAGTAGTTTGTCACCCCTTGAGAGCTTTTGTATCAGTTGCTTACATACACTTAAGCAGCCACAAATCACATATGCAGTAAAAATGTATCAAAGACTCTATTACACCCTACAAATAAAGTCTTTAAATTAGTCCTACCTCAGATAGAGATAGGTTGATGTGGCTTAGATTGTCAGTTACCTAGATTCAAAAAATTCCATCAATATGGATTTGGTCTCACCCTGCGTTGAGCACTCACTGATGTGTTAGAGACAGTTACACCCAATGTCAAAAAAGTTCAATAACCCTTAGTTGCACCAAAGACCGAAGATTGTAGTGCATTTCCCTGTTCTCGGCGTATGCTATTACTTTCTCGCCAAGTTACAGCCATCCGGAGGCATATATCTTCCGAACTAAAATGATACCTCAACCAGCCATATTTAGCTATAACTAAAGTATAAAATATTACTATAAATCCAGCAAAGCAAAGGATAGAGGTGAGAAGGAGGAGTTTGAAAATTGTGGAATATACTTAGGGCTTGCTGAATAAGTATTTGGGCAGAGCAGAAGGCAGAAGGCAGGAGGCAGAAGGCAGAAGGCAGAAGGCAGGAGGCAGAAGGCAGGAGGCAGGAGGCAGAAGGCAGAAGGCAGGAGGCAGAAGGCAGAAGGCAGTCCCGATGAAAAATTTTTTTTCACCACCATGCATGAAAATCCTTCTCGACCCGTCTCCGCGTCCCCGCGTCCCCGCGTCCCCACACCCCGCGTCCCCGCGTCCCCACACCCCGCGTCCCCACACCCCGCGTCCCCACACCCCACACCCCACACCCCACACCCCACACCCCATACCCTAAACCCAG
>JAAHHL010000615.1 GCA_010672185.1 Caldora sp. SIO3E6
AAATTGTCGCTTGCCTCAAGCGGATTCAATCATCTATTAAGTTCTGGACAAAAAAAGGTGGACGACAAGGATATCTAAATTATATTGAGCAGTTTTTTCCATCTTAGATAGTTATGATTAATACTGTTAAGATGTATGTCAATCTGAATGTTGATCAATTAGCATCAAAACTAAAAAAAATCTACGGATTAACAGGGATTTAGGGCGTATTTTCAAAGTAAAAATTTGATGTAGGGGCAAAGCATTTGGGCGATAATTTATCGGTAAAACCCAAGTTATACAATCCAAATGCTTTGCCCTCCGATAGGCAGGAAAACAGACCCTAGAAGGTGAATTGAATATCAGCTTACATTAGCTATGAACTGTCAAACCGAGCTCAGCTGCAGAACGCCTCAACATTGATTCCTGACGACTTTGGAGTGCCTTTTGGTAACCAATCATCAGTGAGCGAGCTTGATCTTGAATAGACAAAATAGGATTCTTGGTTTCTTCAACATTTTTGACAGCTGGGGTTGGCGCAGTTTGATAGGTAACGCCGCGATACTTGAGATTAGCGCTTGGTTGTAGCACTGGGGGTTTGTCTAAGTTACGAAAGCGCCAATCTAAACCCCGGTATTTACCAGCAACTCCACTTTGAGTAGTTTTTACTTCTGGGGGATTGTATTCGTAGCTAATTCCGCGATAAGAGAGTTTCATGGATTTTCGCCTCCAACAATTTATCTGTGTAAATGAGGCGCGTTCCTTCAGGATCTCTCCTTACTTCCGTCTCTCCATTTCTCTTGTTAACTGTTTGCGAGCTACAGAGAGATGAACGATTTACTTTCTGTATCTATTGTTACCATTTTTTTGATAAATGTCAAATTTGTTACAAAAATTCATGATAATGTCATTGGTCTTTTGTCCTTTGTCCTTTGTTCTAATGACCAATGACGTGTTATAGCAACCGCCAAGGCGATTAGGGCAAGGGGATGGCAGCCCCTTGTTAACGGATGAACTTAATCTGTAGCTGTTTCCCCTGTCTGATCTATTGGTGGTGGAAGTTCAAGGCGTTGTCTTTCTTGCTCTACGACTTCAGTCAGTCCTACTTGTGCCAGAAGAGAAAATAGCTCTTCTCGCCAAGAAAGCTCTTGGGGATTAGCTTGCTGTTCAGCTAAAATGGCTGCTAAGGTATCAGGCCAAAGTCCTGCCTGAGCAAGAGACGCTGGTTGTTGTTCGAGTTCTGGTGGAGTTGCTATGCGCTCAATCCAGCTGTAATAGAAGGGATTGGCAGATTCTTTATAGGCGTCACATACCAAGGTTACTGACCATTTGTATAGTTTCCCTGGAGCAAGCTCTGGTCGCTCTTTGGGAACTTCTAGCTGTACAATGCCCGCTGGCATTCCCTCTGGGGGTGGCTCTATTTCAGTGGTAAAAACTGGTTCGGCTACTCCTGGTTCGACTAAGGCAAACCTAATGGGCACTTTTACCGGTTGTGATAAGTACCAAAAGAAACTAGGATGGCCTGAGACTGTCTGCCCTGGGGCTTGATCAGAATGGATCAACAAGGTTACCAATTGTTCCTGTAAAAACTCATCTGTACAACCTCGAGAACCAGCTCCTCGACTACTTTTACTTTTCTTTGTTATGGGGGGAGTAAAACTAATTCTCGAACGAGTGTTTTGACTAATGAGGAAACTCTGAGTCTCTAACTCAACTCCCAAAGTTTTGAACTGGGTTCTGCTTGATAAGTTGGCAGATATTTGAGGATGCAATGGTATATCTCTGCTAGCTTCCACAGCTTGAGCTGGACGAGGGGTAAAAGCGCTCAACAGCTGCATGGCGATAACTGCTGTTGTGCCTACAACTATAGTTGAAAAATTACGTTGAGTTACCATAAGTTTTTAATTCTCCACTGTTAAGGTTGTTGGTTGTACGGAGTTGGAGGAAGTTTTTGCCCTCTTATAGATCGATTCCAGCTTTGCTTTGACCTCTGGAGGTTGAGCGGTGAAACGCAGGTAAAAACTACCCGGTTCTGCTGGTTTGGCTAAAACTTTGGCATAGATATCCAGGTTGGCTTCTATTGGGTTAGTAGGTGTTAATAAATTGAGCTTGATATTGCTCAACGGTTCTGGGGTGTGTTCCTCTTCTAAGTTGTGGGAGTGCATTTGAGCACCCTTGAGAGAAAGCTGGACTAGACTACCTTGAAGCAGGGAATCACTAATATGCTTACCATCTAAAATTGCGTATTGAATGGGGATAGCTTCAGGCAGAGGTAGAAATAACTCTTCTTGTTTCAGCAAAAATAAATTGTACTCTGCCCCGATTCCCCCCACCTCATAGATGGTAATTGGCTCTTTGACTCCTTTCGGCTTTACCTGCTTGTGTCCATCAATTTGTAAAGATTGCCCCACTTCTTGGTAAGTTGATTCGGAAATCAGAATTTGACCGCCGGTGGTGTAGGATTCAATGCGAAAAGTTAGGTTTACCTGGCTACCAATCACACTGTATTTAGTGCGCTTCTCAGAGCCGATATTACCTACTACAACCTCCCCCGTGTTGATACCGATGCCCATTTCGAGTTGAGGCAAACCCCGTTCCTGCATCTTTTGGTTAACTTCTACCATGGCTAACTGCATCGCCACAGCACAAGCGATCGCTCGGCTGCTATCATTGACCCTGGGATTAGGGGCGCCAAACAGGACTAAAATACCATCCCCCATGAATTCATCAATAGTACCTTGGTAGGAGGTAATGACATCGGTCATGTATCCTAGATAGAGGTTGAGGATCTTGACTACCTCATTTGGGGACAATCTTTCGGAGAGAGCAGTAAATCCCCGCAAATCAGAGGTTAAAATTGTGATTTTCTGATTTTGACCACCGAGTTCCAAGCCTTGCGGACTCTCAAGTAAACTGGCTACTACTTGATCTGTTAGGTAACGCCCAAAGATTTTTCTGACTTCGCTAGCATTGTGGGCAAGATAGGTAGTGATAGCGGCAGTAGAACCGACTAAAGCCATTAACGGGGGAAATACAGGTAACCACCAACCAGACAAAAAGGCAACATAGGTACTACCCAGTAAAACCACACCTGCGATTAAGAGGCTGCTTGACTTACGCCAAGAGAAAGATTTTACTCCCCCTGAATATCGTAATTGCCAAGTAAGGGTTGCACCAATTCCAGACCAGAGCAAAATCCACAGCCATTCCGCTGCTTCGGGCCAGGTTTTGATGATGGGACGATCTTCGAGCACCGCACTAAGGATGTGACTGATGATATTAGCATGAACTTCTACTCCAGCAGTGCGTTCTGGTGTAGTGATGTGAGTGCTACTGTAGGGAGTGTATAAAAAATCGTTTAAGCTGGAAGCCGTAGCACCAATCAATACGATACGGTCTCGCATTAATTCGGCTGGTATCTTTTCTTCCAGCACCTCCCTCATGGAAACTGTAGTAAAGCTACCAGCAGGTCCGCGATAGTTCAATAAAATCTGGTAGTCACCGTTATCAACATTGGCATAGCCGCCTTCATTGGACTTCAATGGACGAAAAATCGCTTTACCCCATCGAAAAACCTGAGGATCGATCTCTGTTGGTTCGGGAAAAATGTCTTGCTTCTGGAGATAGAGATCTGCCAGAAACATACTCAAGGAAGGCAAAATTTGGTCACCCTTGAGCTTATAGAGATAGCCTCGACGCAACTTACCATCTCCATCCTCCGGGACATTATTTATACCAATTTGCCCTAACTCCTCCAGCACCGGCGGTGGAGCAACAGCAGCACTGCTATCCTCCTCATTAATTAACTCGATACCAATAAGATTAGGGGTATTCTGTAACACTTCTACGAATTCAGCATGACCCGGTTCAACAGGTAAATCTCGGTAAAGATCAAGACCAATGGCTCTGGGTTGTTGAGCTTTGATTTGATTGAGGAGTTGAGCCAGTTGGCTATCGGAAATTGGCCATTGTTTAGCCTTTTTTAAATCCGCCTCATCAATACCGACAATGACGATGCGGTCATCAGTTGGTTCCGGAGGACGCCAGCGAAAGTATTGGTCGAGGGTTGTTTGTTCCCAAGGTTGCAACCAGCCGCAAAGTCGCAGAGCAATAACTGTAGCTGTCACACTGGGAGCAGTAATCCAGACACCGCGCCATTGCCATAGTAGTTGTTTAAAATTTTGCCACATATTTTTTGCTCTTACTGTTCACGGCTGGTTAGCCTTGCAGAAGAAGGGGGAAGGTTTTAATTCTAGTTTTCAGGCTTCCTGCAAAAAGTTAGCTTGTCTCATTCTTCACCAAATACAGCAGTTTGCTCTGCTATGAGGTACATTGTTTATCCCCCTCCCGTCCCCCTTGGAGATCCCTGACAAGGGTAGGTTTTTTACTTTCGGGTTGGGACAAGACAAGGAGGACAAGGAGGACAAGGAGGACAAGGAGACAAGGAAGGAAAACCGTACAAATTTCTGTTCGGTTCGCCAAAATCATTGATGCTGAAAAGCCCAGTTTTTCGTCAAAAATCCTCCTTGTCTACTTGTCTACTTTCCTCCCTTGTCTTATCTTGATCGAAATATTAAAAACCTACCCTTGTGAGGAGCCGGAAAGCCCCTCTCCTCTTAGGGGAGGGGTTTGGGGAGGGGTCTGACCCCACATCGATTCGCCAACAGTATCCTTGAGTTCTGGGTGGGTGTGGAAGCCAAACTGTAAGACATCTCTAGCTTAAGTTGACACCAATGGTTCTGTGGTAGTGCCTCCAACTCATCAATTGCTTGCTGTTGTATTTTTCCCCTTCCTAGCATCCTCAACCACAGAGTTTCTTGACTACAAGTTTATTAATGGATAATGGATAATGGATAATGAATAATTACAAGATAGATTTCGTCAGGGCTAGCAGCATTGCCGTGCTTTGACTTCACCGTAAGGAGAAAGCAATTCCTCTAAATAGGGCTTGGGAGAATAAGTGTGTAAGCCATACCAGAGAAGGCTTTCTCCTCATGCAGCAAACCAAAAAAGTCCAAGGAAATTGCATCTGTTGGCTCAAAAACCTGGCATCGACCCGGAAAATCCCTGGGTAACTTTGG
>JAAHHL010000616.1 GCA_010672185.1 Caldora sp. SIO3E6
TGTATGAAGTATTTCCCCGAAAAGCGATAGAGCTAGCCTTAAATAAAAACAACTTAGCTAAAAGCCTAATTTTTGCAGGAGAGTATCTGCCTCAAGATTTAACAGCAATTCCAGAAATTAAACCTTTTATTCAGGCTGAAAACTGTCAAATTTTAGACGCCAATCCAGCTATTGTGCTTGCAGAAGCGATCCATATTCAAAAAATTTCCTTAACTGTACAATCCAATCCTTCCTGTCAAATCTACTTTAATCAATTTGACAACCCTTTTCTTAAAACTATTCCCGGAGAGGGGGGCTCTACTTTAATTTCAGAGCAAAAAACAATTATTGTGAATCCGGCTCCAGGAGTCCAAAAGGTTGAGTTTCTGCGTCAGGGATTACTGCAAGTTATAGGGAATAAGCTTTTACAGAAAGAGTGACAATCTTGTTAAAATATTGAACTTATGAAGTTTTTAAGTAAAGCTTATTGTCTAAGCAATCAACAATTTCTATAGCTAACTCGTGCATTACCTCTAGGGCAGCATCTTCATATTTTTTGTATTCTTTCAGGTCTTTTATCAACATTTTTTGACCATGAGCAATGTCATTTCTTCTTTTAACCAAACCCCTAATCTCAATTTCATATTGGTCTATTAAATTACAATTAAGGCATACTTTAAGTGAATTTTCTTTAAATAACTGAGGATAGAGGTTTGATTGTGTCTCTAATTTAATCTGAAAATCCAGGTTTTCTTCTAGCATAGCTCTAAAATCTGTCTGACCAAAATTCCAGAGACTTTCTGGAGATAAGTCTCCTTTCAAGCTTTTAAATTGCTTCTGTAGTGACAGTCTAGCTATTTCATCTTTACAGTCTTTTCTCTTGACACTCGCTTTTTGTAGTTCGTCTAGATATAGATCCCAGGCAAATTGACAAAATCCTTCATAGTGAGCATAGAGCATTGCCCACAATGCACGCAGAAGTACCTTGTATCGCTCAGAATCCTTAGATGCTAGAACTGCTTGCTGTTTCAAAATTGCCAGTTCTCTTAATCTCCAATCTAAATCTTCTTCTAGTTGTTTCAACCAGTTACTCATTTATCAATCCCAAAAGTGCATCTTGAATAACTTTGATTCTTCCTTCCAACTTAGAGAGTTTATTAGCACTAGAACCTGTATTATTTCTGAATTCTTCTGTCTGAACTGTATCTATTATCTTTTGTTTAATTTGCTCTTTTGAAATATCATAAATTTGCTCTAGTGCGTTGAAAGTACCTACCGTAATCGCTTCATAGTAAGCAGGAGATAAACCGCCAATAGCTTTATCTCCTTTGTACTTGACAAATGCCCCTTCTCCAAGGGAATCACTTAAAAAATTAAATAATTTTGTAAATTCATCATGTTCTTTGTTATGGTCAAAAAATCTTTTGTTAAGTAGTATTTCTTCTAGGTAATTGTCTAGCCAATCCTGTACACTTCCTTTAAACAAATTTCTAGCATTTTTAGTTGCTAAAAATCTCAAAACTAATTCTTCGTCTCCTTTTTTTTCTTTCTCTACTTGTGGTAGGGTTTCTATACAAGTCTTAAAGCCAGGATGAGATGCTTTTTCTTGAATAAAGGAATATAAACGAATACCATCTTCGCCTACCATCCGAGCAGAACAGTTCCGAATTTCTTGAGGCTCTAGAATCTCTCCACCTGTATGTAAACGTTTAAACATTGTATACCGTAACATTGACTCACTTGGACGCTTGATAATTATTGTTCTCACAGATGAGCGTTTTATCGTCAATCTAAGTCTTAACGATAAATCATCAAATTTCTTTTCGTTAAGCTCTTTGATTAAGTCACATCCTTGAAGCGTAAGAGGCTCTAAATTTAGGAGTGTAGGGTTGATAAATTGAATAAATGAACTCACTCGTTGTAAACCATCAATGAGCTCAAGAATACCATTTTCTCTTTCTATAAAGAAAATTTGAGGAATCGGTAAATCTAGAATAATAGATTCTATAAGGCGGGATCTTTGCTCATTAGACCATCGAAAAAGGCGTTGGTACTCTGGATTAATTATTAGTTCTTTTGCTTCATATAAATTAACAATTTCACCAAAACTTAAATCAAGTGATTCAGTACGAACTTCATTAGTTTTACTATCTATAATTGTTTCCAAAGAAAGCATATAATTTTACCTTTTACTAATTGTGATTAAGAAGTTAGTAAATTTATCCCTGAGTAATGTGGCTCAAGCAAAGGATAAACTAAGTAGATCGGAAATATTAAAGTTAACTGGTGAAGGTCGTCATTGGTCATTGTTCATTTGTAAGGGTTTGAGCCGTATTTACGTTTTGTAACATAGTTCAGTTTATTTCCACCTACCTACTTAGATCAATGACCAATAACTAACTATTATTGCGACGTCCCAGTTCATAAACACCGCAACCCATACAAGCAAGCATACCCACACTAATTGCCCAGCTACTACCTAAGCTAAGGGCAACTCCGCAGTTGCACAGTGTTCCTACTACTAAAAAAGGCACTATGCTGAACATGGAAGCATAGAAAGCATTTTGAGCTTCTCGGTTCTTGCGAGTTTTTTCAAACTCCTCCTCTGAAAGGTAAAGCGATCGCTCAGCAAAGTTAAACCAACGCTGTAGTTGTTCCGTCACCCATTCACTCAAAGGCGAGAAACCTAAGTATAGCGCCAAAGACCACAAAGATGCACCCGCGATCGCTGTCGTATCCAGCTCGAATTGAAAAGGAGGAATTGTCATTTGTTGTTTGTTATTTGTTGTTTGTTGTTTGTTGTTTGGGAATTGATGTTATCTTGAATTCCTCCTTGTCTCCCTTGTCTCCCTTGTCTCCCTTATCTCCCCATCTCCCCATCTCCCTATCCCCTATCTAACTAAGGCAGCCAGGGATATTGATGAAAATTAGGTGGGCGTTTTTCGAGGAAAGCTTGTTTTCCTTCTGCTCCTTCTTCAGTCATATAGTAGAGTAAAGTAGCATTGCCAGCCAGTTCTTGGATACCTGCTTGACCGTCGCAATCAGCGTTAAAGGCTGCTTTCAAGCAACGAATGGCAATCGGACTCTTGGCTAAAATTTCCTGAGCCCATTGGATACCTTCTATTTCCAACTGTTCTACCGGTACAACACAGTTAACTAATCCCATGTCCAAAGCCTGATCTGCTGTGTACTGACGGCACAGGAACCAAATTTCTCGCGCTTTTTTTTGACCAACAATTCTGGCAAGATAACTAGCACCAAATCCGCCATCAAAGCTGCCAACTTTTGGTCCACTTTGACCAAAAATAGCATTATCCGCAGCAATAGTTAGGTCACAAATCACATGCAAGACATGACCTCCTCCAATAGCATAGCCAGCTACTAGAGCAATCACTACCTTGGGCATTGAGCGAATCAAGCGTTGTAAATCCAGCACATTTAAGCGAGGAACACCTTCATTATCCATATATCCAGCCTTACCCCGCACTGATTGATCTCCACCAGCACAGAAGGCATATTTCCCATCTGTGTGGGGTCCCGCTCCGGTAAGTAAGATAACACCAATCTGCGAGTCTTCACGAGCATCACAAAAAGCATCGTAGAGTTCAAAGACGGTTTTGGGACGGAAAGCATTGCGTTTGTGAGGACGATTGATGGTGATTTTGGCAATACCGTCAATTTTATGATAAAGGATGTCTTCGTAGGTTTTAGCAGTTTGCCATTCTATTTGCATCAGATGTATCAGATTTAGTTGCTATTGGAGTTTGGTGATAATTTAGCAACTACTGTACACTGTCATTGCTACCTTCTGGCAAGGATAACGTTCTCCTTGATGAGTACTCCACCAACTCCTAACTTCTTCGTTAGCGTTTAATCTCGAATCCCTGCATTCCTTCCGGGGTTTCGTAATTAACCCTAACATCATTAACCGCAGCATTTAATGGTCCAGTATGACACCAACGAACCATGGCTTCAACGGCAACCTCAGTACCTTCAAAAACTGCTTCCACTCGTCTATCCAAAAGATTACGTACCCAGCCACTTATCCCTAAATGCTTTGCCTGCAACATTGTAGAGTACCGATAACCAACCCCTTGGACCCTTCCAGAAACAAAAACATGGGCACGGATTGGCTCCAGTGGCATTGATGAGTTTGGCATTGACAGATTCAGTAGTTGACGACAGTATAGCGCTACGCCCTAGGCAAGAGGTAACAGTAAGCTGTAAGTGAGTTTGCTAGATGTAGGAAGGTTCTAACCTAAACTTGTAGTGCTATCAATCTGATTCTACTAAATTCAGGCAGTAGAATTGCCAATAGCCACCCTTGTATTCTCCTAGTTAATATTATGATCCCTCAACTTTTCAACATTGCCAATATCTTTGTTCTACCTTTCTGGTTGCTGATGATTGTACTACCCAACTGGGGAGTTACTCGCAAAGTTATGACATCTTATCTTCCCTTTATTCCTTTAGTGGGTCTATACTTGTATTTGTTTATTAGTAGCATTACTCCAGAGTCTGCCGCAGCCCTGTCCAATCCTCAACTAGCTGATATTGCCCGATTTTTCGCTGATGAAACAGCAGCAGCAACTGGGTGGGTACATTTTCTGGTGATGGACTTGTTTGTTGGACGCTACATTTACCTGGAAGGTCAACGTACTGGTACCTGGACAGTTCACTCCCTGGTTCTATGCTTATTTGCCGGACCAATGGGATTGTTCTCCCACATTGTTACTGCTGGGATTACCCAAAGATTTGCTTCCTCTGCTGAGTCCGATGTGGGAACTCCCTCTACTGGTACTCCTCAAGCCTGAAATTGTAACAAAATTCAGCAGTCATCTCCATCCTGCTTGGGGTGGGGGTGAATGAGTGAGCGAACAAAAGGGTGGGGAGTGTGGGAAGTGTGGGGAGGGTGGGGAGATGGGGGAACAAACAAGAACTGATAATTTTTTGAGATTTAGCTAGTAGTCCAACCAAAATTTCGCTCACCCGGGGTGAATCAAGTTTAATTAGGGTCTGCTGAATAAGTAACAAGTAACAAGTAACAAGTAATAAGTAAGAAGGAATGCAA
>JAAHHL010000617.1 GCA_010672185.1 Caldora sp. SIO3E6
TGCTGCGATTGGAGCCCGTACTATTGAATCACAAACTCACCGAGAAATGGCTAGTGGTTTGTCTATGCCTGTTGGGTTAAAAAATGGTACTGATGGCAACGTAAAAGTCGCGTTAGATGCGATGCAGGCATCCCGCACTAGTCACAATTTTCTAGGGATTAACGAAATGGGTGAGATTAGCATCTTTAAGACCAAAGGTAATGCCTACGGTCATGTTATTTTACGTGGTGGTAGCGGACATACAAATTTTGAACGGGAAGTCATCGAATCGGTAGAAGATAAGCTGAAGGCATCAGGTCTACCTCCAAGAATTGTCATTGACTGTAGCCACGGAAACTCAAGAAAAGACCATAAGTTGCAAGGCTCTGTATTTGCCAACGTGGTTCAGCAAATTGTCGATGGGAACAGATCTATAGTTGGCATGATGTTGGAATCTAACTTAAAAGAAGGCAATCAGAAAATTCCCAGTGATCTATCCCAGTTAAAATATGGCGTTTCTGTTACGGATAAGTGCATCGGGTGGGAAGAAACCGAACATCTCATTTTGCTGACCTATGACAAATTATTAAATTGTCAGAAAAATCTGAACAGAGTACTTGTAAGTAGCTAAACAGTATTTTTATACTATAAAAGCTAACTAAATCATTGTTCATTACTAGTACAAGAAGGCAGGAGGCAGGAGGCAGGAGGCAGGAGGCAGGAGGGAAGAAAGTTTGTACAGTAAGCGTTATAACTTTCTTTCACTGGTGAGTTATTTTCATGCCTGCTGCAATAGTTAACTATAATTATCCAAACCTACTTACTGTTGACCTTTCGTAAGACAGTTCTGCTTATTTACCCTTAGTTATGTACTGGTAATAGAGTATATAAGTACTGCTGTTAACAGAGGGGAATTTTCTCATGCTTTTCAACAATTGATTGAAACTAAATGCCAACAACAAGTTATAAAAATTAACGATTATTCTAGTTGACTAAGGTTAATTTTACAGTAGAATTATTTTTAATTAGAGTTTCTAGATTAATGAATCTACGGCTTCAGGGTGCTACAACAAATGTGATTTAAAAATAAGTGATGTTGTCTTGGAAATATTATGGACTCATTAGCTTTAGATACCAAAAGTCTTAGAGCTGTATTTGGCAAAGAAAAAACAGCTTGTATTGAGACTGAAAACAGCATTGAATTGCAGGTAAAAATACCTATTTTTGGTTCAAATGATACAGAAGATTTGATTTGTAAAGAATCGGGATGTATCTACCAAAAATTAGGCTTTTATCTGCTAGAGACAACAGATAAATTAGCCGGTGCTTTAGTTCAAAGAGCAGATTTTCCTTTGGAAAAAAGTACTTATCAAACTTATCTCAATTTTTTAGAACTGACTAAGGACTGGAATTTACACCGTGTCTGGCATTATGTTCCCTACATTAATGAAGACACTGAGGACTTGGAAAACTACAGGTCTTTTTGTAAAGCTCGTTCCTTGGCCTTTGAAGCCTTCTATGGCCAAGATTTTGAGGTTAAACTGCCTGCTGCCTCTGCAGTTGGCATTAATGACGATTACTTTGTCATGTATTTTATCGCAGGCAAAAACGAGGGTACTCATATTGAGAACTACGAACAAGTGCCTGCCTTTAAATATCCGAAGAAGTATGGTCCAAAGTCTCCTAGTTTTGCCCGGGGTACAGTAATTGACCACCAGGGAAAAAATATTGGTTATGTATCGGGGACAGCCAGTATTAAAAGCTCTGAATCTGTCAGTCTCCAGACTGTAGCCCAACAGCTATATACCACAATGGACAATATGTCTATTGTCTGTGAACAGATGGGTTTAGGAGAACGGGGGAGTTTTTCCGGACTTATGCCTGATCCGGCAAAATACGACCGACACTTTAAGGTTTATATCCGGCATCCATCAGATGTCTCCTATATCAAAGAAGAGTTTCCCAAAATTATCGGCGCTACGGATACGGATCAGATCATTTACTTGCGGTCAGATATCTGTCGTTCTGATTTAGACCTGGAAATTGAAGCAATTATTGAAGAGCGAAAATCATCAATGTTGTCCTTAGACAAAAATGAACAGACGGTGGAACAAATGTTCCTCAATACGGTTAAAGAGTATCCCCACAAAACAGCTATTGTCTATGGGGAATCTCAATTAACTTACCAAGAACTTGATCGTCAAATCCTCGGCTTCAGCAAAGGACTCAGTTTACTCGGCATCAAGCGCTCCGACTGTGTGATGCTAGTTTTACCTAACTGTCCAGAATTCGTCATCAGCTTTTTCGCGATTTCTAAGTTACAAGCGATCGCTTTAGCTTTAAATCCCATGTTTAAAGCCAGTGAACTTCAATACTACGCTGATGATAGCAATGCTTCCATCATTATTACAGACCAGGCACGGGCTGAAGTTTGTCGTCAGGCAATCTCTAAATTAAATCATAAGGTTGAGCTAATCATCATTGATGCAGTACGACCTGCAAGTTTCTACTTCTATCACCTCATGCAACCGGAAACAGAGGAAAGTGAACAGCTATCAACTTTTGCCGGAAATATACTCTATCAATATTCATCTGGTTCAACAGGACGACCGAAAAAATTAGCCAAAACTCAAAAGCAACTCTATCATCAGGCGACTAATAGTTTCGGAACCCTTAAGATAACCTCCGCTGATCATGTTTTGGCTCTTGTACCTCTTTATCATTCCTATGGTTTAGGGGAATGTCTATTAGGAACAATGTCTACAGGGGCGACCTTGGTGATTTTAGAACCAGTTATTCAAGGTGGTAAAGCGGCTGAACTACCATTGCTGTTCCGCAGGGAGAGAATTTTAGAGCTGATTGAACAGGAGAAAGTGACCGTTATACCAATTGTCCCTTACGTTGCTAGTATTTTGGCCTCAACTCCTGAGGAAGTTAAAGCAGATTTATCGAGCTTAAGGCTATGTTTATCCGCTGGTAATTTCTTATCCCAGGATATTTTTGAGCAATTTCGTCAAAGATTTGGTGTGCCTCTGAGGCAGTTGTATGGCTGTACAGAAGTCGGTGCAGTTTGCGTCAACATGGAGGATGAGAGGGAACTGCAATATGATTCCATCGGTAAGCCGATGAATAATGTGGAAATCACTATTCTCGATGATGAAGGAAATGAATGCCCTGCGGAAGGTGTTGGGGAAATGGTTATCAAAACTCAAGGCATCACTAGTGGTTATATTGGTATGCCTGAACTGAATAAACAGGCATTTAGTGGAGGATGTTTCTTTACAGGAGACTTGGGTAAAAAGGATGAAAAAGGCAGGATTTACCTGACTGGCCGCAAGAAGATGCTAATTGATGTTGGTGGCGATAAGGTAGACCCCCTAGAGGTAGAAGATGTCCTAAACACTCATCCAAAAGTCGAGGAAGCTGTTGTTGTTGGGGCAAAAGGTTCTGATGGAGTAGAACTCACTAAAGCTGTGGTTGTGCCGAAAGAAGAATGTAGTGAGCAAGAAATTTTAGCTTACTGCAAAGAAAGAATTGCTGATTTTAAAGTACCGAGGATGGTCGAATTTCGCCAAGAACTACCCAAAGACCCAGTATTTGGGAAAGTCCAAAGGAAAAAAGTTTAAGTAGGTCGTCATTGGTCATTAGTCATTAGTCATTAGTCATTGGTAAGGATTTGAGCCCTATTGACTTTGCATAACAAGGAGATATTAATTAATGGAATTCGGTATACAGTTTTTTCCTGACGTCGCACCTGAGCAAAAGTCTGGTAAACAATATTTTGAAGAAGCATTGCACCTGGTAAGTTTGTGCGATGAATTAGGCTATAGTAATGTTCGGATTGTGGAGCATTACTTTCACCCTTACGGCGGTTATAGTCCTAACCCCATCATCTTTCTCACTGCTGCCTGCCAGCGCACCAAACAAGCGCGAATGGTAACTGGTGCTGTGTTACCTGCCTTCAATAACCCCCTCAAGCTAGCCGGAGAAATTGCTATGTTAGACGCAATTTCCGGTGGACGTCTTGAAGTGGGTTTTGCCCGTGCTTTCCTACCCCATGAATTTGCCCGATTTGGCGTGAGTTTGAGTGAGAGTAAAGCCAGATTTGCTGAAGGGATACAACAGGTACGCTCACTGCTAGAGGAAGAAAACGTCACGATGGAGGGGCAATTCCATAGTTTCAAAAATGTTACCTCTTTACCTCGTCCCACCCAACAACCTCGTCCCCCGTTTTGGATAGCGGCATTGGCAACTCCTAGTTCCTTTATCACTGCTGGGGAGCAAGGTTATGGAATTATGGCAATCCCCTTAGCTGGGGGCAAGATGGCAGAATTGATTGGATTGTATCGCGAGGCATGGAAGTCAGCTGGACATCCTGGTACAGGAAAGGTCATGTTAGCTTTTCATATGTTCTGTACGCGGACTCAACAAGAAGCGATCGCCATTGCTCGTGAACCTCTTAATAACTACCTGAAATCCCTAGTTGATGCTGCCTCAGATTGGACTTCTGGAACCAGTTCCGCCGACTACCCGAACTACGACAAAATCATCGCTGGCTTGAAAAAGGAAACCTTTGAATCCCAAGTGGAAAAAGGTGCTGCCTGGATTGGTACACCGAAAGAAGTGCGGGAAGCAATCTCTGATTACCACCATCAAATCGGCGGGTTCGAGATTGCTTCCATGCAAATCAACTTCAATACCCTACCAGTTGAAGCAGCAGAAGCCTCCATGCGGCTGTTTGCCAAGGAAGTCATGCCTGAGTTTACCGAGTTTGGGCGTCGCGTCGCTTGAGTTCATTGAAAGCGCCTAACGGCGCGGGGTGAAGGGTGTGGGGTGTGGGGTGTGGGGTCGAATCTTGCGCCGCTATGGTCAGGAAGAAACAAGCAAAACCCTCTTCCCTTCTGACTTGGAGCCCTCTGCCTTGTTTCTTAGGAGCCGCCCCACGGGCGGCGATTGCCACCCCCTACGAATGACAGAAACACTACCTCCAACCTTAGAGCCTTAAAGCCTTAGAACCTTCTTTCCTTCTGCCCTCTGCCCTCTGCCTTCTGCCTTGTTT
>JAAHHL010000618.1 GCA_010672185.1 Caldora sp. SIO3E6
TGCAGGAATCGCAATGCCTGACAATTTACTAGGTTTGCAGTGGCTACAAACACGGCGACTAGTAGTAGATTTTCCCTCAGGATTGCTGACATTGGGATCAAGCTAAATCAAAGGAAAGAAACTTTTTCAAATCCAATTCCCTTATTCCCAATTCCCAATTCCCAATTCCCAATTCCCAATTCCCAATTCCCAATTCCCAATTCCCAATTCCCAATTCCCAATTCCCTATTGCCTATTGCCTATTCCCTATTCCCTGTTGCCTTGTTTCTTCAGAGGGACTTGCTTCCTTGCTTCTCGTGCTATAGCCTTCTGAGGAAACTGCCTTCGTCGTCGATACCAAGTTGCTCCACCCACTAGCATTCCCATCAAAGCTAGGGCACACATTAGGGGCAAGATGTTACCGCTTCTGAGAGCCTGCAAACCAGAGCCCATCATTACAAAGGGTAAAATACCTGGCACTGTGCCCAGAAGAGTACCCACAAAATAATCCCGGAAGCGTATAGAGGTTAAACCAGCGGCAAAATTGACTAACCCGTAGGGGATAATCGGTAACAGCCGAATAGCAAACATATAAAATAAGCCCCCTTGACGCATCTCCGCATCTATTGCTTCCCAACGCCCTGCTAACTTACTTGCCACCAAATCTCTTCCTACAGTGCGGGTAAAGGCAAAAGCCACTACCGCTGCCACTAACGCCGCAAGACTTGTCCACAGAGTACCCCACCAAATGCCAAAAATAGCACCACCGCTAAGATTAAGTGGTGTTGAAGGCAAGATTAAGATTGTCCCCACCGTATACAGGGTGATATAAATAATCGGAGTCCAAATGCCTGCTTGCTGGAGTAGAGTCTGCAATTGTTCTTGATCAATACCCCCCAGCAGATAAACCCCCAATCCTGTGACGACGATGCAGAAAACGGTGAGCAGAAAAATGCTACTTTTAAAATTCAACACAATGGTTTTAATCAACTCGACCCTCGTTAAGCCATTTTTGAAAATGATTGTACCGGCAATGTGGTGCGTTACGCTGCGCTAACACACCCTACGATAGGTACATTCTTTCGGGGGAAATCCACCTTACTTGTTACTCGTTACTCTTTACTCGTTACTTCCCTAAGCTTTCAGCCACGGCAAATTTGGCAAAGCTCTATTACCTTAGTTTGTAGGGTAGCAAGAGGTTCTGCCCCGGTTTTGAGCTTAACCTCTAACTCCAGCAGGACTGCTAAAGTTGAGATTAATTGCTCCAGTTTAAGAGATCTAACTTCTTTGGAGAGGAAGTAAATGCGTTTCGGGTTCCCCACCTCCGCAGCAGTAGCAATTACCTTTTGATCCTTCTCTCCCTCACTAACCATCAGTTTTACCCACAACCAGGTGCGAAACTGTCCAATCAAAGTGGCAACAATTCTCAAAGCAGGTTCATTTTTGTTAATCAAGTCAGCAACTAACTCCAATGCTTTGGCTCCATCTCCTTGACGAATTGCTGCTGCCAGTTGCAGACTATTTTGAGTATTGGAGACTACCAAAGTAGCTACAAGACTCTCATCCAAGGAAGTCGAAGCATCCCCAGCATAGATTTGTAACTTTTCTAGCTCGTTAAACAATTGCCTTGTCTGATTACCAACTGACTGGGCTAAAAGTTCCGTCGCCCCAGAAGTCAGCTTAACCCCAATTTCCCTAGAGCAAGATTTTACCCGTTGCACTAGTTGTTCAGTCTTCCAAGGAGGGATGAGGGAAAATTCCTGAATATGAGCGTGCTTTTGTAGTAGTTTAGTAGATTTGAGCCTTCCATCCGGTCGATTACGAGTTGTCAGTAGCAAAACTGACTCCTCAGGAATCTGCGGTAGAGTACGATTTAGTTCTGCTAGCAAGTTTTCTGAACATTGCTGACATAGGGTTGTATCCACTAACCAAACTAGACGCCCACCCATGCCAAAGGGTGGAGTCATCGCTTGATTGAGCGCCTGAATAACAGCGTCTGGTTGTTCGGAGGGAATTTTGTCATAGTTAAAGCTAATCCAACTCGGATCAAGTACTGACTCACGCAATTTGTTGACAGCTTGGGCTATGGCAAAGTCATCTTCTCCCCAATAGAGGTAAATTGTCATAAGAACTATAAACGAGGGGATCGAGATTGGACGATACTTATCAAACTTATCTCAATCGAGTAGCGCGGCTACTCCAACCAACTGCCTATCAGTCTCAGTTGCAGCATATCTACGAGTCACCTAAATTCCAGCCTCTGCCAGATGGCACTAGAGGGGCAGCACCTTTTCCTGGCTATACGGTAATTACACCACCTTGGGAAGAGGATTTGGAGAATTCGCAGTTCTACAACTGTTTAAAGGAGTTACAGCAACAGCTGTTGCAGCAACTAGACCCCGGTTTAATCGTAACAGTACCTCCCGATAGTTTTCATTTAACCTTAGCAGACTTGATTTGGGAGAATGCTTATCGTGAACGCCAAGCAGAAAATCCGGAGTATGAGGAGCAACTACAACAGCAGATAGCTGAAAGCTTTCACAAGTATCAGCTCTCAAAGCCTAGCGGCAATCCTATTAGCTGGCAGTTATTAGGTTTAATGGTAATGCCCAGAGCTATTGCTGTGTGTTTGGCTCCCAATAATGAAGACTCCTACGAACAGATTAAGCGATTTCGTCGGTCAATTTATCAAAATCGTGGTTTGATTGGTTTGGGAGTGCAACAGCAGTATCACTTAACTGCCCATGTCACCCTAGGATATTTTGGTGCAATTCCACCAAACCTAGAACGCGATCGCCTGAGCACTATGTTATCAGAATTGAACATTCAAGCCTTACCCCAAGAAGCGATCGCTTTGACTATTCGACGGGCAGAATTGCGGAAGTTTGACGACATGACGCGCTACTATCGGGAACCTGAATGGCCAATATTGGAGTTTTAAGATCAAATGATTTTAATTAATAAGTATCTGAAGACGCAGGGAATGGGGAATTGGGAATGGGGAATTGGGAATGGGGAATGGGATAAAATTCCAAGTCGAAAAAGAAGATAAGAAATACCTGTAGGGGCGTAGCATTTGGGCGACAATTTAAGTACATAGACCCAAGTGTATCTATCCAAATGCTACGCCCAATCCCCTGCGGCTTAAATCATCTCAGGTATAGTTTTTAATCAGTTCATTGTTCTGATAAGTAAGATCAGGACAACACCAAATGCAGCAAACCTTTACTTGTCAATCTTTTCCCTTCTGCCCTCTGCCTTTTGCCTTCTGCCCTTTGCTATTAACATGTACCTTTCCCAGTTTCGACTTTTTCACTACAAATCTTTCTTTGACTCTGAGTTGCTGGAATTTAAACCCGGTATCAATATTATTGTTGGGCAGAATAATTCAGGTAAAACGGCACTATTGGAAGCACTGACACTTAGTTTTACCAATGAACCACATCGGAGTCTTCAAACTTTACCTACTACTTCATCAAGAATTAGGGATGAATCTAGGGCGGAAATTGTATTAACAACCACAACATCAGAACTGCTTATTTTATTAGAGCAGATTGAGCAATCACTCCACCTTCCTTTATCAAATAATCCTGACTTTAAGGCAGAACATGTTTTGTCTACATTCAATGAATGGCTACATCAAAATACTTCCACAAAAATTTGTTTGTCAATACCTCCCAAAAATGGTAAAATGAGCTATGTAGACATAGATAAATTAACACCACTATATGAAAATTTAACACCGCTATATGAAAATTTAACTTTTGGACTATATAATACTGAAAAAACTAAAAATAAGCAAGGCTATTATGAATGTATTAATATCATAATAGATAAGAATACATCTATAAAGTCTAATCTTTCCAGATTATCTTGTCATTGGTCTAATACTATTCCCATTAAAATATTCAGTTTTTTTAGAGCAAAGCGCATATACCGTTTCTACGCAGAGCGCCTAAATGTTGGTTGTTGCCCTTTCGGAGATAGTTCAGTTCTCAAACCAGATGCATCTAATTTACCTGAAGTTCTTAACGCTTTACAGGGAAGCAATCCAGAACGCTTTAATAGATTTAACCAATATGTATCGGTTATTTTTCCACAAGTTACAAGAATTGCTATCCTAACCTCTAATTCAATGTTTGAAATTAGGGTTTGGTCAGTAGACCCTAAAACAGAGAGAGATGACTTATCATTTCCACTGTCAGCATGTGGCACTGGAATTGGTCAAGTGTTGGCTATTCTGTATATTGTACTGACCTCAAATGAACCGCGAACTATCATCATTGATGAACCCCAGTCATTTTTACATCCAGGAGCAGCTAAGAAATTAATTGGGATTCTCAGAGAATTTCCACAGCACCAATATTTTATTGCTACTCATTCACCCATGATTATTGCTGCGGCCAATCCCTCTACTATTGTGAAGCTTGGATATGAGGATGGAGAAACTAAAACATCGGTGATGAACTCAGAAGATATCAACGAACAGCGCTCTCTTTTAACTGAACTCGGAGTTAGCCTATCTGATATCTTTGGTGCTGACAACATTCTCTGGGTAGAAGGAGCAACAGAACAGGAATGCTTTCCACTGATATTAGAGAAAGTAGCAAATAAACCTTTGAGGGGCACTCAAATTATTGCCATGAAGAATACTGGCGATTTAGAAGGCAAACGCGCTCACATCATCTTTGATATCTATGACAAGCTCAGTGGAAGTAAAAGTTTGTTGCCACCGACTATTGGCTTTGTCTTTGACAGAGAACAAAGATCAGAACAAGAAATGAAAGATTTGCAGAAAAGATGTTCTAATCCGGTTGAATTTCTTCCTAGACGTATGTACGAAAATTATCTGCTTCATCCAGAGGCGATCGCAGCCGTTATCAATAAAGAAGATAAATATCGAGAAGTGTCCCTAACTAGGGTCTGCTGAATAAGTAACAAGTAACAAGTAATAAGTAATAAGTAATAAGTAATAAGTAATAAGTAATAAGTAAAGAGTTATTAGGGCTTGCTGGGTAAGCTTTTGGGCATGTTGGTGAGGTGAAACTACCCCGATTAA
>JAAHHL010000619.1 GCA_010672185.1 Caldora sp. SIO3E6
TTGTCATTCAACTACATGCTCAGGTAACCCAGGCTCAGTCCAAAAAAACATGGGCAAGTCCCAGTTCCTCTATTTTGGCTCACCTGATTGATGGTCGTTGGGGGGATGCCTTAGTGGTCTTCCAAAATACTCCCATTGGCACACAATTGCACGGGATTGGGGAGCTACTGAAAACCGATTCTGGGAGATTATGGGAGCGGATGGAAGCAGCCCTCAAGGTGAATCCCGATGACCAAGATATCCAAGCATGGGGAACATTGATGGTTGCGGCGAAACAAGACAGTACCCAAGCGATCGCTTGGTTGCAAAAACAACAACAACTCTCTCCTTCTGCTGATAATTCTAGATTTTATCAATTATTGGATCTTTTAGATATCGCCTTAGACAAAGAATCTCTAATCAGTAGTCATCTGAGTAAAATCATCGGCAATTCCCAGCAAGTCGAAAATGTCAACTTGGTAGATTGGTTACAGCCTACCCATCAGGCAATTCCTCTACAACTAGAACCAGATAAAGTTTGGTATGAAGTGCAGGTATCGGCATTTCACGATGGTAAGCGATGGCAATATCAGCCTTTTTCCAATTTACAGTTACCGACAGTTGCCAGGGGTAAGCAGCTATGGAGATATCTCGGTTTGGATACTGACTCCCGCATCCAGGTTACTGTTTGGACACAGGAAGGCAGGCAGGAGTCAAGGATCGCATCGGTGAAAGCAGCTTCTTTCCGAGAAGGGGTTATTTATCTGCTGGCAGCGGGGGAAGCCCTTCCTCTCACCAGCACAGCTCAATCCACTCATTCCCTTGCTCATACAGAAACGGCGCTACGTTGGCTAGACCCTAACTCTACCAGCTTATGGGAACTGAACCAGCGAGAGCCCGAGTGGATAGCAGCAATTCTCCCAGTATTAAAACAGGAGCTAGTTGATAGTGGTAGGGAAGCGATTATTCCTACCTCTGCTCAATCAGAAGACGATTCTAATTTACAGAGCATACTCAAAGACTTGGCTAATTGGTCAGTTAGACCGATTGATTTAACTGGCAACAATCAACCAGAAGCAGTGCTAACTATCTATGAAAATCGTCAGCCTCGCACTCTGATTTTTGCTGATACAGGAGAATTGATCTATAGTGAATTTTCTCAAGATGCTAGCACTTCACTAACCGCGATCGCTGATTTGGAAGATGGCAAGCCTCCAGTTTTACTGATTAATGACCCCAGTAGCTACCGCCTCAAACGCTGGTCTGTTGAGGGTAAGGGTTTTGAGTAAAAAAAAGGCAGTTCGGCAAAGCCGTTGCCGCAGGCTAGGCAGAGGGCAGAAGGCAGAAGGTTCCAAGGGAAGAGATTGACAGGTAAAGGTTTGCTACATTTTGCGTTGTCCTAACGATACTCTGAAGAAATCACCATATAGCAAAAGGCAGAAGGCAGAGGGCAGAAGGCAGAAGGGAAGAGATTGACAGGTAAAGGTTTGCTGCATTTGGCGTTGTCCTAACCGCCCTGGCGGCTGCTATATATGGGAGTTGACAAAATGCACCACCCTTTAACTTGTCACCAATGACACTGCGATCGCATAATTTGTGAGAAATATGGTAGAGGCAATTCATGAATTGCCTCTACTTCAAGCGCTTTTCACCTTAAGTTGACACCAATGACAGGCATTGCGCCCCTATATCATGAATATTATCCCAATGTAGCCGAACTTGATATTACTCCCGATTCAACCACTGCCTCAAATCTTCCTCATTCTCGAAATCAAACAAAGTCTCACCCAGCGCTTCCAAAGAGGAGAGGGAAAGTTGAGCTATCTGTATTTGGAGGGAGTCAGGAATATCACCTAACTTGCGAGATAATAGTTTCAGTAGGAGCGATCGCTGTCGTTCGATACTTTGTAATCTTTCTTCTTGGCGACCTTGTTCACGACCTTCTTCTACACCCTCCTGTCTTGAGGTTGCCACCACATTCTGCAAATCTCTGTAGTATTTCAAGCTATTTTCGTAAGCCTCTTGCTCTTGGGTAGAAAAGTTGGCGATTTCCGATACTTCAAATAACTGTTCAAATATGACCTCTTGTAAGGCTAATGGTGGTTCTTCTAAATCTGATAAATGCCTCAATAAAAACAGCCACTTCTCAAAATGACTTTCTAACTGGTCAACGGTCTTAGTGAACTTCGGTAGTTCCACATAGATAAATTTCAGCTTATCATAGAAGACTTTGTTTTTTTGATCTTTGAGTTCTACGGTATGTAACAGGGTTGAATCCTTCTTATGGTCATCAAAGATAAAATCTAGGATACCAATGGTATATACAGAAGATAATTTGTAATTCCATTCTCCTTTTATGGCTTGTTCCTGAATGGGAAAGGTGGCATAATAAACGCTCCGGTCTTTAAAGTAGTTTTGTTTTGCCTTTTGTAGCTCGACGATAAACTTTTCTCCAGTTTGGCTTTCACAATAGATATCGAAGATAGCTTTGCGGTCTATAGGAGTGTTGCCAAGGTTTTCATTATTTCTGTAGCTGACATCCTTAACTGCATGTTTTGGAGGCAGCATCACATTCAAAAAGTCGATTAATATTTCTTTGTTTGGTTCAGTGCCGAAGAGGCGTTTGAAGCCAAAGTCGGTAAGTAAGTTAATATATCGGTCTTGGTTAGGATAGCGGTTTTTTACAGACATTGATCATAATGGTGTTAGGTTTGTGGAACTGGCATCTTGCCAGTGATCAGTAATATCTTATGTGGAACAGGCATCGGTGCTAGGACAAGACTCTACACATGTCCGGAATTCAATTCTCAATTCTTGACAAGTTATGCTTTTTCTGAGACTATTATCATTATAATGGGACAGTTGTGGTCATATAAACTTTTTTCTCAGATTATCCGAAAAAGTGTAACCGACATCGGTGTTAGTATGCTCAACATGACGTTTCTTCGAGACACTACGCGATCGCAAACCGCCAAAGGCATCACACTTTCTCAGCACTTTCCCTAGAAATAGAGACAATGGCAGCTAATGATATATTTCATACTGTGGTGAGAACTGCTTTAGAAAAAGAGCAGTGGAAGATAACCGACGATCCGTTAAAATTGGAAGTAGGCGGAACCAAGTTTGAAATTGATTTAGGTGCCGAGCAACTACTTTCCTTAGAAAGATATCAGATAAGACTAATCATTTATGACCCGATACCGGAGATAATCGTGAAATGGATACCATAGACTTTTATCGCGATATTATTCAGTCGTTGTTGACGGATTATGCTGCAATCCCAATAGCTAATGGAACAATTGAGTGCTACACAGTGTTTGATACAAAACAAGACCATTACCAGGTAGTGAATGTGGGATGGGATGGTTATCGACGGGTTTATGGTTGTGTTTTACATTTGGATATTAAGGGGGGAAAGATTTGGGTTGAGCACAATATGACGGAAATGAGAATTGCTCAAGAACTTGTGGATTTAGGAGTTTCTAAGGATAATATTGTACTGGGGTTTCAAGCTCCTGAAATGCGTCAATATACAGATTATGCAGTTATCTAGGTGTTAGTAAAATCTTGTGAAACTGGTATCTGGTTAGTGCTTGTCTTCTAGTAGGATGTGGAACAGGCATCTTGCCTGTCATATGAGCTAGGTTGTTGAAGTGGGTGGCTAAATTAGGATGGAAGTGCGGATTTGTGTGGGAGAATTGGCAGGCGATCGCATTGGTTGAGAGAATTGATTAGTGGGATTTTTGGTACAATGGAGAACATTTGCCTAGTGAGGATGAGCTGTGATGCATTTAGTCAGTATTTATAATTGAGATATTTAGAATGATAAACTGCAATGAAGAAACTTAGGATAAAGAGACAAATTGAGGAGCAATGGGGAAGATTAGTCAAGAAAATAAAAGTATCTTTTGTGTATATTAAAAATCGATTTCATTTAAAAATAATTTTCACCCTAATATGTTCCTATATAATTTTTCTCATTATTTCTGTACTAGAGGAACCAATAGCATGTTTACCTGAGCCTTTTAAAACAATATTTTCTATAGTTAAGGCAGATAACATTGAAGGCTTTAGTATTTTATTTGTAGCCTTATTCTATATAGTTGATATCGGGGAGCGTCGCCAAAGAGCCATTGACGAAGCATGGCAGGTTGTACATGCTGCCGCAGCAGCAAAAATTGAAATCAGCTATCCACCAAGAATTAAAGCACTGCAAGATCTTAACCGTTACGGCGAATCACTTAAAAGCTTAAAAGCGCCAAAAGCCAATCTTGAGAACATCAACCTTGAAGGAGCCGACTTACAAGGCGCTAACTTACAAGGAGCCAACTTACAAGGAGCCAACTTACAAAGAGTTGACTTAGAAGGAGCTAACTTAGAAGGAGCCGACTTACAAGGAGCTCAATTGCAAGGAGCCGACTTGTACAACACCAACTTGCAAGGAGCTCAATTTCAAGGAACTAACCTGCAAAAAGCCAAACTGCAAAAAGCCAAACTGCAAAAAGCCAAACTGCAAAAAGCTAACCTGCAAGATGCCAAACTACGAAAGGCAGAGCTACAAGAAGCTGACTTACAAGGAGCTAACCTAAAAGGAGCTGACTTAAAGGTAGCCAAATTACAAGGAGCCAACTTACAAGGAGCGAATATAGAAGAAGCTGAAGTAGAACAAGCCGAATTCGGTCATAATCAGGTGATTTCTCAAGAAAAGAAAGCAAAACTAATACAGGAAGGGGCTAAATTTAACACTCCTCCAAATTAGCTGTGATTACCTACCGCAGCAGTAAAGCTGATCGCCTCCTCAACAATTAGATACTTCACACATATTACAAAGTTTGGGCTAGAATGTTATTATAGACGTGCTACCACCGCCTGTTGTCACGTTAAGTATTTTGACTTTTCTGGCTGACCTAGAAATTTTACTTCTTGAGAGGATAATATAGAATGAGTAGAATCGCCTCTTTTTGTTTAGCTGCTGCCTTGGTTACGGTAGGAACTCCAGCCGCTTTTGCTGAAGATACAAAAAACGTCTCCTACGATTGTGTGCCTTCAGATGAA
>JAAHHL010000062.1 GCA_010672185.1 Caldora sp. SIO3E6
CAATCTAGCAAAATTAAAGACCGACGACTACTTGAGCTCTTGAGAGATATTCATGAGCAAGCTCAACAGCAGTTTACCATTAACAACAGTACAGTGAACAATAGTACTGACCAGGGCATTTTTCTGCAAGCTTCTGGTAGTACAGTCCAGGACTTTACCCTTGACAATAATACCGTGAGTAACAGTACTGGCCAAGGAATCTTTGTCCAGGGTAATGACAATGCCCAACAGAACTTCACCGTCAGTAACAATACCGTCAGTGATAGTACCGACCAAGGAATTTTTATCCAGGGTAATAACAATGCCCAACAGAACTTTACTGTCAGTAATAATACGGTGCTTAACAGTGCTAGTCAAGGCATATTTGTGCAAGCCAACGGCATGAGCCAGCAACTGAATCTGAGTAACAATACAGTAACCAATAGTACTTTTGACGGCATCTTTATCTTTGCGAATACCAACCTAGTGATCGCCAATGTCGAATTCAACATTTTGCAAAATAACCAAGGCTGGGGATTTAATGGCATTATGAATAGCGATCGCGATTTTTGCCTAGCCCTGAATGGCAATGAAAGTGACAGAGATTTCCAAGTCCAAAGAAATAATGGTACGTTTGCGATCGTAAACCGGGATAATCTAGAGGCTATCAACAACAATGTCCCAGTCAACTTTGTGCCAGATATTAATGATTTCACCGATGTGATGGTTTGTCCTTAGGGATAAAGAGTTATAGGAACCACAGAGGCACAGAGGACACAGAGGAAAAAAGGGAATTCTGCCTGACAAGATAGTGCGATTGCTTACTGCACCAAGGGTGAGCATTGTCAAAAATAGCAAACTGATAGCCGAGAAAAGCTTTTCTTCCCTCTGTGCTCTCTGTGCCTGGTGTGGTTACTTCAAATCTGCAAATTACCTAAACAAGAAGACTATAATGCTGATAACATTTATCTTGGGATCTATTTTTAGCTAATTACTTATAGGGTAAGGCTAAATAAGTTTAAGGCAAAGATGAGCAACCAAAAGAAACCAATTCTTAAATATCAGGTGGGTGGAACTTTAGCTGCCAATGATCCTACTTATGTAGAACGGCAGGCGGACAAGGATTTATCTAAAGCCCTAAAAAACCGGGAGTTCTGCTATGTTCTGAACTCACGACAGATGGGAAAGTCTAGCTTACGAGTTAGAACCATCAAGCGCTTAACTAGCCAAGGAGTTGCTTGTGTGGATATTCAAGCAACTGAGATTATCCAGCAGGAAGGAATGAATCCAGAAAAGTGGTATCTGGGAGTAATTGATAAAATCGCAGTGCAATTACAACTCAATTGTGACCCTAGGCAATGGTGGAAGCAATATGAAAGACTCTCAGAAGTGATGCGATTCAAAAAATTTCTCTCAGAAATTTTGCTGGAGAAAATGAATAACCAAGAAATTGTGATCTTCATCGACGAAATAGATGCTTTCCTTGGCTTAAGCTTTAGTTTAAGCTACTTTTTTACAGTTATTCGTGAATGCTTTAATAACAGAGCTAGCAATGACCGCTTCAACCAGCTCACCTTTGTAATCATTGGAGTAGCAGCTCCTAATGATCTGATTAAAGATTCCTATTCTACACCATTTAATATTGGTACAGCTATAAAATTAACCAGCTTTAAATTTGCAGAAGCACAACGACTATCCCAAGGATTGATAGACAAGCTAGACAATCCTGACCAAGTTTTGCAAATAGTTCTGAATTGGACTGGGGGACAGCCATTTTTGACTCAAAAAATCTGCAAACTGGTTCAAGATGCAGAAGTACCCAGAACCAATGATAATTTAGAGGAGTGGATTGAGCAATTAATCAGAACAAAAATAATTAATAATTGGGAATCTCAGGATAGTCACGAGCACTTAAAGACCATAGAAAGACATATAATCAATAATTTTTATATCCAGGAGCTTTTGCAGATATATCAGCAAATTCTTGAATCTGGAGAATTGCCCTTTGATAATAGCCGCTGGCAAATGGAGTTATGCCTTTCCGGTCTTGTAGTGAATCGACAGGGTAAGCTAGTTATTTATAATAAAATTTATCAGGAAATATTTAACCAAGAATGGCTTTCTGCTAACCTCAATAAAGTTATTAAGAGACCATATCAAATTCAGATAGAAGCTTGGATGTCATCTGATTGTCAAGATCAATCTCAATTGCTGTTTGGTGAGAAGTTGAAGAAAACACAAATTTGGGCTAAAGATTTACTCTTAACTAGAGACGACGAGAGATTTATTGATGCAAGTAATCAGTTTGAACAAGAGATTAGAGCCCTATTCCCCAGTATTGAAAACAGGGAATCAGTAATAGACACAGTTATGTCATTAACAGAAGGTAATGAAAACCTTAACAACAGTATTTTTTTACTCCTTTCTCAAGAAAAGAAGCGTTATGGAGCCTCCACAGAAAACTGGGTTAAAACCATAGTACGTTCTCGAATCATTGAAAATTGGCAAACTGAAGCTTATGCAGAGCCGTTAAGGGAAATCAGTCGTAGCTTACTAGAGAATCATCTTTGTGACCCTTTTTGGTTACTGATAGCTTATCGCCAAGTGCTCCTCACAGAAGAGTTAGATAGGGAAAAAGAACGAGGAGAACTAAGAAAAATCTCAATAGTTGTTGAGAAAGGTGAGGGATTAGCTGTTGCTAATCCCATTTATGCCAATGTTTTCAACGTACTCTGGACAAACCACAATCTCGGCAAGTTACGTCCCTATGCCCAAAAATTGGTTGCCTGGATAGATTCCGAAGGACAAGATAGATACCAATTGCTGACTGCCAAGCAGCTTCAAGAAGCCCAAAAATTCTTGGTAGGGAAAAAACTAGACCCCAGGGAAAATCGATTCTTAGTTGATAGTATGTTAAAGAATACCTAAGGGGTGCTGATTAGGGCTTAGGGAAAAAATATAGCAATCGCCAGGGAGGTTAGGACAAGGCCAAACGCTGAAACCTTGACCTGTCAATACTTATGGGGCAATCCCTAATTGTCCTAATTCTCAGAGCAAATACATCTATCTTTAGTATAAAATGTTACAGATAGCAAATCAACAATAGTATGACAAATTTTTCATAGATTGGTTTATTCTTAATAATTGACCCTATTATCCTCAGTAAATCTACTGTTACAATTTATACCAAGCTAGATGCGTTTACCCTGTACTAATTATGAGCTTAGAACAAAATACAGGAGAGCTTTCCGACCTTTTTACAGACTTCGTCAATCAAGTAGGCTCGAAAGCTGATAGTCCTTTTGTGGTGATGCAGGAGGTTCGACGGTGGACAGGGAATCAACCTTTCCTCTCCAAACACCTTTGCGACTTGATTCTTGTGCATCCAGCCTCTTGCGCTGATGGACAGGAAAAGGTTCTGGTGGAGCAAATTGTTCAAAAAAACATCATTCAAGATTGGGCAAAGAACACTGCCTCTGCCCATCTTCAGGAAGTTATTCAAACTATATTAGATGATGAGCAAAGAGATGCTCTGCTGCATTTATATTGGCAAATAATACAGAATGGTCAGGTATCAGTAAACAGTAGCCAGGAACAGGAAAAGCTCCTACAGTCTGGCTTAGTAAAAATAGAAAATAGCCAATTAGAAGTTAGTAATGCTATCTATGCCAACATTTTCAGCTCAGAATGGGTTAAACAGCAATTACCAGATATTGTTCAACCTCCTGCAACCGTTTCTCCTGCGAAAAAAGACTCTCAAACTACATCTTTCACTAAATTATTGTCGGCAATTGCCCTTGCTGCTTTTGTGATAGCTGCTGTTGCTGATACTTTTTTACTCAAATCTCAAGATACCCCCGAACCATTACCATCGCCTAATGAGCTAGCAACTTCGGATAGAGAGTTGTTTGATAACGGTAAAGATCACGCTAAGAATGCAGATTGGTTAGATATGTTAAGAAATTTCTGTGACTTGCCACAAAACTCTACTTACTTTGATGACGCGAAAAGCAAGTTAGACCAATGGTTTGAATTGTACGGCGATGATATCCAGATTTCTCTAGAGACTTTCCAGGCTGAGGAAAGTGAATCATGTCCAGTAGCAAAAGATATTTTTAATTTACCCCAAGCTAAGGAATAACTGTGGCATCACTACCTTTTTCTTCCATTTCTACAGATACTCTTATCCCTTGCCTGCCAATTTTAAACAAGTCAATAATAGCTCCAAACGGTCCATAGTCTTGAGCATAGCTGCGTCTGATGCCTTTCATCCTTTCCCTGCTAGTTTTTTCTGAACCTTGTACCGAGTAATGTAATAATAAACCTATGGATATCCAAGCAATGATACTCAGGATACTTACCACCAACACAACACTAGTCCAACCTAAAAACTGATAAAATGTTTGGGCAACACGATTGTAGTTCTCAAGCTGATACTCACTGGAGTTTGGACTCGCGAAAATACCTACAGCAAGAGTTCCCCAAAAGCCACAAATCAGATGAACGGGAATCGCTCCCACCGGATCATCAATTTTGAGAAACTTGAGTAGATTTTCCCCTACCAAAACTAGCAGTCCACTGATTGCACCAATAATCCCTGCATCGATAATATCCACATAAGCTGAAGATGCAGTAATCCCCACTAAGCCACCCAAAATTCCATTAATAATAGATGAGAGACTAATTTTCTGATCTTTGACAATGGAACTGAAACATACTGCAGCGCTACCCCCCGCTGCAGCGGAAAAAAGGGTTGTAGCAATAATGTGGGGAACATATGCCAAATTGCTAGTAGAGCCACCATTAAAGCCGAACCAACCAAGCCAAAGAATCAGACAACCAAGAGTTGCTAAGCTAAGATTGTGCGGCTTAAATCTGTCTGAATTATCTTCCCCAGAAAAACTATCATCTACTGGATCATAACCAAATTTATCCCGCCTCGGCTTTAACAACCAGGCTCCAATCAAAGCAGCTATACCACCTACGGAGTGAACCACGGTTGAACCAGCAAAATCTCGGAATTGGAAAGGGACAGAAGACAACCAGCCTCCTCCCCAAACCCAGTAACCAGTAAGTGGATAGATAAATCCCACTAGAACAAAGCTAAATAAAATAAACGCCCACAATTTAATTCGCTCTGCTACAGCACCAGAAACAATGGTTGCCGCTGTACCGGCAAAAACGAGTTGAAAGAAAAACAGCGAGGCAAAAGATCTGCCTTTCCAACTATTGCCTAAAGTGGCAAAACCTTCGGGAAAAGGATTAAGATTGGTTCCAGAGGGAAATGGTAGATTGAGCAATAGCCCAACTTGTCCAATCACCCCACTATCGCTGTCCCCAAACATAAATCTAAAGCCAAACAGCCAAAAAGCGATCGTGGCAATACAAAAAACAATTAAATTTTTGGCTAAGACATTGACGGCATTCCTGGTTCGGCAAAACCCAGTTTCCAACATGGCAAAACCAGCATTCATAAAGAAGACTAGAGATGCTGCGATGAAGAGCCAGAGAGTACCAACGGCATCAAAACTCCCTTGAGCAGAACCCTGTGCTATTGCTTTATCTCCCAAAATCAATAGCAAAGTAGCCAGGGATAATAGAGAAAACTGACATTTCTTTAAAGCTTTGCCCAGCTTGCCCTGAAAGGTTTGTTGCCTACATCTAGCCATAGTAAGTTAATTATAAGACTCAAGCATGATGATTGATATCTTAAGCTAACTGATACATTTACGCGACATAATAGGGAAGTTTCCCGATAATGCAGCGACAGCAGCTCATATTTTTACTCCTCAAACAGTAACTTTTGATACATTATGCTACCTGGAGCAAAAATATAACCATTGCTGTTTGCCTAGAAAAAAGCATTATCATGTTGATAACATCTACCTTAGGAACCGTTTTAGCTGATTACTCTTGTTGAAACAAAGCAGAAGGCTCCAAGGGAAGTTGACTTGTTTCTCACTTTCTTTTTCGAGGTGGTATTTTTGCCCTGTTACCTGCGTTGTTTGACGCTTATAAGGCAAAGCTAAATTAGTTATTGATACTTGGAACTCTTGACAGGAGCGAGCATGACTAACCAACTTTTTACTAATGGTTACGCCTTACTCATCGGTGTTGGAGATGACTTACCTGTTACCGTTAAAGATGCGACAGCTTTGCGGGATGTGCTGGTTAATCCTCATCGTGCTGCCTATCCACTAGAGCAAGTGGTTCTCCTGACGGAAAACTCTGCACATCGGCAGGGTATCCTGGCAGAGTTTGACAAATTGATTGAGCAGTGCAAGCAGAATCCAGAGGCGACCACGATCGTTTATTATTCTGGTCACGGAGGATATCGTCATTTTCAAGGTACAAATGAGTACTTTCTATTACCCTATGGTTATAATTCAAGCCAACAGACAGAAACTGCTATCTTTGGGTCAGAGTTTACCCAGAAGATTGAAGCAATCAAGGCACAGAAACTGATTGTACTACTAGACTGCTGTCATGCCGGGGGAATTCCTAAGGAAAAAGACTCTGGCACTGGATTTGTTAAATCTCCACCTCCTCAACAACTGTTAGATGCTTTAAGTTCGGGGAGTGGCAGAGTTATAGTTGCCTCCTCACAAGAGGATGAGAAGTCTTATATTGGCTATGGTGATCCCTACAGTATTTTTACGACTTGCTTACTAGAAGCTTTACAAGGGAAAGCAGCAGTAAACAAAGATGGCTATGCTCGAATTCTGGATATTCTAATTTATTTATTCAACCAGGTTCCCCAGCGAGCTCCTGCTCCTCAACACCCCTTAGTTAAGAAGATGTTAGATTTAGGGGATAACTTCCCCTTATGTTACTACGCAGGTGGTAGTAAATCTTTGCCGGGAGAAAGCGATAGTCCTCAACCACCCCCCTTAGAATCTCCAAAAGGGCCAGTCCCTCTAGATTCCAAATTCTATCAAGCAAGATTGAATGCCGAGACTAAAGATTCAATTGAGCAAGAATCCTTTAAGGAAATTCAAAAGCCAGGAGCATTGCTTTTGGTTAAAGGAGGCTACCAAATGGGTAAAACTTCTCTGTTAACCCAAATTCAGGAACATGCCAGTCAACAGGGTTACCAGTCAGTAACCGTAAAATTCCGAGAAGTAGATGCTAGCAGATTCAAGGACACCTCTAAATTTCTCCAATGGTTCTGCTCAACCATTACGAATAAACTAGGCTTAACCGACAAGGTGACAGATTTTTGGAGAGTCAACCTAAGTGACAAGCAAATATGTATAAAGTACTTGAGGGAGTATCTACTCCAACAGCTCAACTCTCCTCTATTGTTGGGATTAGATGATGTAGATACAGCTTTTCATCATCTAACGGTTGCAGGAGACTTCTTTACTTTACTAAAAGTCTGGTATGAAGAAGCGAAAGAAGGTGATGAAGATTGGCAGAAATTACGCTTAGTTATCAACTATATTACTGAACAACATCGCCAGTTAGATGGTTATAAGTCACCTTTTAATGTAGGAAGAACTATTATACTTCCAGAATTCACCCAAGAAGAAATACGACAGTTGGCTCACAGGCATAGTTTAAGCTGGGGAGTTAAGGAAATTCAACAGCTCACGGCAATAATCGGCGGTCATCCTTATCTAGTGAGGATGGCACTTTATACAATTGCTATACAAGAACTCAGCTTGTCAGATTTTTTGCAGATTGCACTGACACCAGCAGGACCATATAGTGACTCGTTAGACAGAAAAAGAAAAAGCTTGAGTTCCAATGAGAGCTTATTCAATAGTTTCCAACAGGTGATTGAATCAAATCAGCCAGTAGATATTAACACAGAGGATAAATTTACGCTACTTCGTCTAGGATTAGTCAAGTTTTACAAAAATACAGATTTAATCGTCCCCCTATGTGAGCTGTACCGTATGCATTTTCGCCCTTAGCATGTTCAGTAACATCTGATAATTAAGTTTAAACCAAAGATGAACAAACAAAAGGAACCAAATCTTGAATATCAGGTGGGTGGAACTTTAGCTGCCGATGATCCTACTTACATAGAAAGGCAAGCTGACAAAGATTTATTTGAAGCCCTCAACAACCAGGAGTTCTGCTATATCCTGAACTCACGACAGATGGGAAAATCTAGCTTACGTACTAGAACCATCAAGCGCTTAAAAGCTCAAGGAGTTGCTTGTGTTGATATTAATGCCAATGCAATTATTCAGTCCCAAGGAATGACTCCAGAAAAGTGGTATCTAGGAGTCATTGATGAAATTGCAGGGCAATTACAACTGAATTGCAGCTATATGCAATGGTGGGAGCAATACGAAAAACTCTCGGAAGTGATGCGATTCAAAAAATTTCTTTCAGACATTTTGCTCGAGGAAATCAACAATCTAGGAATTGTGATCTTCATTGATGAAATAAATGCTTTTCTCGGCTTTAGCTTAAGCGAATTTTTTGCAGTCATTCGTGAATGTTTTAATGACAGATCTAGCAACCAACGTTTCAAGAAGCTAACTTTTGTGCTTATAGGGGTAGCAGCTCCCACTGACCTCATTAAGGATCCCAACGACACACCATTCAATATTGGTAAGGCTATAGAATTAACCGGCTTTAAATTTGCAGAAGCAAAACAACTATCCCAGGGATTGATAGACAAGCTAGATAATCCTGATCGAGTTTTGCAAATAATTCTGGATTGGACTCAAGGACAACCTTTTTTGACGCAAAAAATCTGCAAAATGGTTCAATATGCTGAAGTCCCACAAGCAGATGATAATTTGGAGGAGTGGATTGAAACGCTAATCAGACAAAATGTAATTAACAATTGGGAATCTAAAGATCATCCTGCACACTTAAGAACTATAGAAAGACGTATACTAAGACATTATCATATTGAGTCTCTCTTGAATTTATATCAGCAGATTCTTGAATCTGGAGCAATAGAATTTGATAATAGTTATCTACAGATGGAATTACGCCTTTCAGGTCTTGTAGTACATCGACAAGGCAAACTGCTTATTTACAATAAAATTTATCAAGAAATATTCAATCAAGAATGGTTTAATAGTAACCTCAATAAGGTTATTAAACGACCATACCAAATCCAGATAGATGCTTGGATGTCATCTGATTATCGGGATCAATCTAAATTGTTGTTTGGCAAGGAGTTAAAAAAAGCTCAAATCTGGGCACAAGATATTTCATTAACTAAAGAAGACTACAGTTTTCTTCAAGAAAGTACGAAGTTTGAACAAGAAATTAGAGCTCTACTACCTGCCACTGAAAGTCTAGAATCTGTAATTAATACAGTAATGTCATTCACTAAAGGCGATGAAAAACTCAATAAAAGTATTTTTTTGCTGCTGTGTCAAGGAAAGAAGTCTTATGGAAGATCAATAGAAAAGTGGGTTCAAACCGTGGTACACTCTCGAATGATTAAAAACTGGCAAACTGAGATTCAGGCAGAGCCGTTAAGGGAAATTTGTCGTAGCTTGCTGGAGAATAGCCTTTGTGATCCTTTCTGGTTACTGATAGCCTATCGTAAAGTACTACTCGAAGAAGAGTTAGATAGCCACAAAGAACAAGCAGAACTGACAAAAATCGGAATAATTATCGAGCAAGAGCAAAAATTAACTATCGCTAATCCCATTTATGCCGATGTTTTCAATAAAACCTGGACAAACCAAAATCTTGGCAAGTTACGTCCATATGCCAAAAAGCTGGTTGCCTGGATAGATTCTCAGGGACAAGATAGACATCAATTGCTGTCTGCCAAGCAGCTTGAAGCTGCTAAAGAGTTCTCGAAGGGTAAAAAGCTAGACAAAAGAGAATATCGATTCCTAGCTGATAGTCAGTTACATAAAGTCAAGAGGGGCTAATTATTATGAGTTCAGAACATGATGCAGGAGAGCTTTCCGACCTTTTTACAGACTTCCTAGAAAAAGTTAAAGCTGATAATTCTCTTGGTGTTATGGAGGAGGTTCAACGGTGGACAGGTGATCAACCTTTCCTCTCCCAACACCTTTGCGACTTGATTCTTAAGCATCCAGATTTTGTCGCTGACGGTCAGGAAAAAGTTATAATAGAGCAGATTATCCAAGAAAACATCATCCAAGATTGGGAAAATAACACTGCTTCTATATACCTTAAGGAAATTATCAGCACCATATTAGATGACGAGGAAAGAGATAAAATTCTAAATGTATACTTACAAATACTACAAAATCGTCAAGTACTTATAAACAGGAGCCAGGAGCAAGAAAAACTCCTAAAGGCTGGCTTAGTCAAAGAAGACAATAGAACATTGCAAGTTAGTAATGCTATCTATGCCAGCATCTTTAGCCTGGAGTGGGTTCAACAGCAGTTACCAGATACGGCCCAACCCACTCCAACAAATGATTCTGATCAAAAAGATGATCCACCTAGGACTCCAGATAAAAATCAAACTACATTTGTCACTAGATTAGGATCAGGAATGCTACTTCTTGTTCTTCTGATAATTTTGATTGCTTATCTATTTTCACGAAAATATAAAAATCCTGCCATAGCTGACAAAAGAGTCACACCAACTATTGAATCAACAATATCATCGGACACTGATACAAAACCTTCAGATAAAGAGTTGTTCAATAATGGTAAAAATCATGCCAGGAATGGAGATTGGTTAGATATGTTTGGAGAGTTCTGTCGCCTGTCACAAGACTCCATTTACTTTAACGACGCGAAAAGCAAGTTGGATCAATGGCTTGAATTGTACGAGAATAATATCCAAATTGCCCTAGAGACTTTCCAGGCAGAGGAGAATGACTCGTGTCCAGTAGCAGAAGATATTTTAGATTCCTTCCCAAACTAAGGAATAACTGTTGTATCACCACCTTGTTCTTCCATTTCTACAGATACTCTTATTCCTTGCCTACCAATTTGAAACAAGTCAACGATATTGCCAAACATTCCATACTTTTGGCTGTAGGTGCGCTCGATTCCTTGCATCCTTGCCCTGCTAGTTTTCTCGGAACCTTGCTCCAAGTAATATAACAATATTCCGATTAAGATCCAAGCAATCAGATTCAGGATACCCACAACCAAAGTAACAATACTCCAACCTAAAAACTGATAGAATATCTGTGCTATGCGATTATAATTATCGAGCTGATATTCACTGGAGTTGGGACTCGCAAAAATACCGACAGAAAGAGTGCCCCAAAAACCGCAAAACAAATGAACTGGAACAGCTCCCACTGGGTCATCAATCTTGAAAAACTCGAGCAGATTTTCTCCCATTAGGACTAGGAATCCACTAATTAATCCAATGAGCACCGCAGCTAAAATATTGACATAAGCAGAAGAGGCAGTAATACCCACTAAGCCTCCCAAAATGCCATTAATAATAGATGAGAGACTAACCTTCTGATTTTTGACAGCTGGACTGAAAAGTACAGCGGCAGTACCACCTGATGCAGCGGCAAAGAGGGTTGTGGTAATAATGTGGGGAACATAAGTCAAATCTGTAGTAGAACCCCCATTAAAGCCAAACCAACCGAGCCACAGAATCAGACAACCGAGAGTAGCTAAGCTCAAATTATGTGCCTTAAATTGTTCTGTATCCTCTTCCCCAGAAAAACTGTCATCTACTGGATCATAGCCAAATTTATCCCGCCTCGGCTTTAACAACCAGGCTCCCAGCAAAGCAGCCATCCCACCTACCGAGTGAACCACGGTTGAACCAGCAAAGTCTCGGAATTGGATAGGCTCAGAAAATAACCAGCCTCCTCCCCAAACCCAGTAACCAGTAAGTGGATAGATAAATCCTACTAGAACAAAACTAAATAAGATAAACGCCCAAAATTTAATGCGTTCTGCTACCGCACCAGAGACAATGGTTGCAGCTGTACCGGCAAACACCAGCTGAAAGAAAAACAACGACGCAAAAGACCTACCTTTCCAATTACTGCCCAAAGTTGTAAAACCTTCAGGAAAAGGATTACGATCTACTCCAGAGGGAAAGGGCAGATTGAGAAAAAACCTAAATCCCCCAATAACCCCATTCTCGCTATCCCCAAACATTAATCCAAAGCCAAACAGCCAAAAAGCGATTGTGGCAATACAAAAAACAATTAAATTTTTGGCTAAGACATTAAAAGCATTGTTGGTGCGGCAGAACCCGGTTTCCAGCATGGCAAAACCAGCATTCATAAAAAAGACTAGAGATGCTGCAATTAAGAGCCAGAGGTTATCAACGACATTAAAATTTCCTTGAGCAGAACCCTGGGCTATGGCTTTATCCCCCAAAATCAACAGCAAAGTAACTAAGGATAATAGAGAAAACTGACATTTCTTGAAAACTTTGCCGAACTTGCCCTGAGATGCTTTGTGCTTACATCTAGCCATAGTAGATTACTTTTGGTGAAATTTTAGCAATAACAGTCAAGCACGATGATTGATATCTTAAGCTGACTGATACATTTACGCGACACTATCGGGAATCGTGGTAAAGTTACTGACTAATGCACCATTTTAGCTGGGCTATGCTACTACTGGACTGACACACCTAAAATGGTGGGTTAGAAACTGGTAGGGAAGTAAAAAGTAACAAGTAAAAAGTAACAAGTAAGAAAGAACTAGAAACCAAAATCTATTGCACCATTTTAGGTGGGTCAGTCCACTACTACCGTGACACACCTAAAATGGTAGTCAAGATAAGCTGAGGGAGCTGAGGGAGCTGAGGGAGCTGAGGGAGCTGAGGGAGCT
Source organism: Caldora sp. SIO3E6 (assembly GCA_010672185.1). Classification (GTDB taxonomy): domain Bacteria; phylum Cyanobacteriota; class Cyanobacteriia; order Cyanobacteriales; family Coleofasciculaceae; genus Caldora. The sequence continues at coordinate 12,709 of JAAHHL010000062.1, forward strand.
GAGGGAGCTGAGGGAGATACGGAAAAATCTATATCTACTCATCACTCATTACTCATTACTCATTACTCATTACTCTCGAGAAACAGGAGGCAGGAGGCAGGAGGCAGGAGGCAGGAGGTGAGGAAGGAGGCAGGAGGTAGAAGGTAGGTAGGAAATAGTGTTTCTCCTATTCAATTGGGGGTGCGAAGCGCTCCTCAGGAGCTCTCCAGAAACTCAATATGAAAAGTGATGACCAAATCATTTGATATGACTAGTTTCTGGCTTCTTTTTGGACTGAAGTCCTACTACTGCTCATTACTCATTACTTCGTATTCCACATTTTTAGCTGTGTCACGGCACTACTGTGAGATTACTGATGGCACTGATATTGGATTACCCTAAAGAATCTGGCTACGTTCTAATGTTGTTACTATTCCTCAGTACCGATCACCTCAACTATAATCTTCTCAAGCAGCGATCGCAAATCTTGCAACTGTCTCTATTGCTTGAGGAAACAATTTGGAGCCCTCTTGCCTCCTGCCTCTTGCCTCCTGCCTCTTGCCTCCTGCCTCTTGCCTCCTGCCTCTTGCCTCCTGCCTCCTGCCTCCTGCCTCCTGCCTCCTGCCTCTTAAGAACTAACGATAGTTAGTAAATTGTAGAGCAATAGGAAAATCTTCTTCCTTCAGGCGTTGAATAATTTTTTGCAAATCATCTTTAGATTTACTGGAAACTCTAACTGCATCTCCTTGTATAGAAGCTTGCACCTTCTTGAACTCATCTCGAATCAGCTTGGTAATTTTTTTGCCTAATTCCTGGCTAATACCTTTTTTAAGGGTAATTTCCTGGCGCACACGATTACCACTAGCAGACTCAACTTTCCCGTAGTCAAAGATTTTCTGGGAAAGTTGGCGCTTAGCCGCCTTGGTACGGAGAATCGTATGCACAGATTCCAAGGTAAATTCACTATCAGTATTCACCGTAATTGCTTGTTCCCCCAACTCCACTGTAGTTTTAGTATCTTTGAGGTCATAACGACTTTTGATTTCGCGAGTAGTTTGGTCTACGGTATTAACCAATTCCTGCCGGTCAAAATCACTAACAATATCAAACGAAGCAGTAGAACTCATATATTAAATAGGATAGATATCAAAAAAAGAAGTAAGGAGCGCCTAACAGGGCAGGCAACAGGCAACAGGGAACGGCAGAAGGAGCCAAGGGAAGCTGACACGTTTGCTCGTCTTATTTTTAGACTTGGAATTTTATCCTATTCCCATTCCCTATTCCCTATTCCCTATTCCCCATTCCCCGCGTCGTCAGACTGAACTACTTACAGTTGATAGGCTGAGGACGAACAGAGTCACGCAAGACAAAGTACCAATGCCAAACATAAGGGAGCGTGCCCAAGGAATGTTGAAAATGTAGAATAGGGAATAGAATGCCCGGGCAACCACAAAAGCGATCGCAGCTCCTGTTGCAACAGAAGAACTTTGACCAGTTACATAAGCCATCAAGGCTGCTGCGGAGAAGATAATAAACGTTTCAAAGGAGTTTTGGTGTGCCCAGGTAGCACGTTGGGCATAAGAGGGCAATTTCTCAAACATGGCACGAGGAGCACTAAAGTCATTGCCCACTTGCAAACGAGCATAAGCTACCACCGTAAATGGCAGGTAAACCAGAGTGGCAGCAGCCACAACAGCATAAAGCATAATTGCTGAATCGGTAGGATTCATAACTTAATCAAAATAGAACAGAGTAACAAGCTTACGTTGGTCTTCCGCATCTTGACAGGTTTTTAGTAAAGTGCGGCTGTCGTGAAACGCAAAGCAAATTAGTTGCTGACACTGGGAAATAATTTCGGTATTGCACAAAGAGCTAGCTTCACTCAAAGACAGATTATTGCTTTCGGGATTTTCCACCAAATGCATCACCTGTTCGAGCTGCTTGCGCGATTCTAGTGGCTGACGGTCTAAGCTTTGGGGCAAAATTACCGTCAGGAGGCTAGGATCAGCACGCATTGCACCGCGAATTGCTGCGGAATTAGTGCCAGTGGCACCAGAAGTTACTATACGATTACCCTCTAAAACTAGAGCATAAGTCATTATCTCGATTAGCTTTTGATGAGTAATGGGAACATGACGAGATCCCAAGATAGCAATACGCTTAGAACCAGTTTGCTGAATTGTGGCTAGTTCTTGCGCTAAGGTATCTACACCGGAAATTTCTACTGATTGGCTCAAAGAAGTAGGCTTCGGCTGGACAACCAGGTTATTTTAGCAGAAGTAGCCCCTTTTAGACCGCCTGAGAGATGTTTTGGTTTCCTATTTACCAAGAAAATCTGCCTCTGGGAATACAGTTTGCCACTTTGTTGAAATTTGTGTTATGATTACAAATCGTGCGGACGCATAGCTCAGTTGGTTAGAGCACTACGTTGACATCGTAGGGGTCACTGGTTCGAGTCCAGTTGTGTCCATTCCTGACAATCCTTTGATACCACAGGCTTCAATCGAGTTTTATCAAGCCTTTGCTGACTTAGCACAAGCTATTTTAATTGCCCTATATTGCACTTTTTTGCACTATACTGCTGAATTATTGGGATACAAATTGGGATAAAGATATTATCGTATTTACTGTATTGCTCTAAGATTATATATCCATTGAGCGCTCAAGTCTTCCTTATATCTGGGTAAAATACTTATAAAGGTAAGTTTTAGGAAGTTGTTGGGATGGCGATTATTTGTCGGGAGTATGGTTTATTGTACTTGATGGCACCTAGAACTGGTTGCACCGCAGTAGAGGAGGTTCTGGAAAAGGAACTGGGGGGTGAACTGGTGCCGCCGCAGGATATTTTGGATGAGAATGGTAATTTTCGGATGCACAGAAGGCATCATTCCCTGCGAGCCATGTTCAAATATCGCTTGCTGACAGAAGAAGAAGCTGCATCTTTGTTGAAGTTTAGCTGTATTCGCAACCCCTACGATAGCTTGGCTTCGGATTATGTGAAAAGAGCGGCAAAATATCAGCATTTTATTGCCAATCCCT
>JAAHHL010000620.1 GCA_010672185.1 Caldora sp. SIO3E6
TCAAAACCTTTTGATCCAGATGAATTAGTAGCGATTGTAGAAAACTTGTTGGAACGTCGTACTGCCACATCAGGAGAAGGTAGCAACACAGAACTTGAAGCGATCGCGCGACAGGTTGCAGAAATCCGAGGGTTGCTAGATCAGCGCACTGGCATTACTCAAACACCTCCACCAATCCGCATTGACCTTACACCAAGGGAGCAGAGTGTCTTAGATTTGGTCGCCCAAGGGTTGATGAATAAAGAAATTGCTCGACGCCTAGAAACCAGTGTCCGCAATGTTGAGAAATACGTCAGCCGCTTGTTTAGCAAAACTGGGACTAATAGTCGCACTGAATTAGTACGGTATGCTCTCGAACATGGTTTAACCAATTGATTAGGGTCTGCTGAATAAGTAATGAGCAGTAGTAGGACTTCAGTCCAAAAAGAAGTCAAAAACTAGTTATATCAAGTGATTCAGCCATCCCTTTTCATTTTTAGTTTCTCGAGAGTAATGAGTAATGAGTGAAGAGTTGATTAGGGATTCCCTCATGGAAGTGCAAGTCGTGGGATGCAAGCGTTGTTTGTTGAATGTTTAAGGAAGACAAATGACCAATGACCAATGACAAACAACAAACAACAAACAACAAACAACACTTTCACAATGAACTCGAATCTAGGCTCTCTGCTTCACCAATGGTTTGTGGCAAATGTAAGCCGCACTCCTGCTTAAGACCATTAAAACGGGTGTCGCGCTCGTGTTCGTCTTCTAAAGTAAGTGGTCGGCTGGAATGCCAGTCCCCAACGGTAGTGTACCCCAAGTCAAAAAATGGGTGATAGGGTAACTCATTGGCCTGTAGGTATTCGTACACATCTTTGGCAGTCCAACGAAGAATCGGCAGTAATTTGTACAGTTTCTCTTGTTGGTTGACCACCCGCAGACTCTTGCGGTGATTGGTTTGATCCCTACGCAAACCTGCTAGCCAAGCTGTCGCGTTAAGTTCCTTTAAGGCACGCTGCATCGGCTCAACCTTGCGCATTTGATCGTAGCGGTTAAAAGCATCAACGTCATTTTGCTCCCAGAGACGACCATACAATGCTTCCATGCGTGCTGGAGAGATGGGGGACTGGTATACTTTCAGATTAAGCTGTAGCCGTTTAGTCAACTGTTCGGCAAATTGGTAGGTTTCTGGTGGTAAATAGCCAGTATCGATCCAAATTACTGGAATTTCGGGGATGAGCCGGGTCACCAGGTGTAGCATGACTGCGGACTGAATACCAAAACTGGTACTCATAACCAAGCCATTGCCGAAAGTCTGTGCTGCATATTCGACAACTTGGGAAGCGGTGGTGTTGGCTAACTGCTGGTTTATTACCTCAAGATCCAGCTTGTACTTTTCTAATATGGCACTTGTCAATTGATGATCTGATTCCTCATCCTGATACGGTTTTTTCAGTTCGGTTTCCTTGAGGTTGTTGGGGAAATGTTTTTGTTGGGTTACGACTCCCTCAACTTGGTCATGAGCAATCAAATTCAGTTGTGGCATAGTTGTTTTCTTTTTTCTTGCTCTGGATATAGTGTGCACTTAGATTAGCACTAACTCTATCAATAAGGGGCTACAGAAGAAAGGTGATTCAAGAAAAATCAACTTCTTCTGACAATAGTTCCTCGTTATCACCGTAAGGTTCAACGGCGGGAGGCTTATTTCTTATCCTCAATTCATACTATAAGACATTTTGGAATAAATGGTCAAAAAATAAACTGCCTGCTAAGCTAAGACCCACTCGCCTTGGATGTTTCGGATGACAAATCACAGGCAAGATGCCTGTTCCACAAAAAACTGATGATTTAATTAGGTGCTTTCACCAGAGGTATCTTAGCTTACACAATTTCTGGGGTGTAAATTTTTCCCTAAACCCTACACCACACCCTACCTCCTTTACTCCCTCTGCTCTTTGCCTTCAGTGCAATTGGAGATAAGTCTTTGACGTCTAGCTCGCAGGGCTCGCCAGGTAATTATCAACAAAGTTAAGATAGTCAGGGGCACAACAAATACCGTAACCACTAAGCTGAACCAGGGTAGACTCTGGTGTTCTGTAGAATCTAAAATTAGGTAGGTAGTATAGGCGACAAAGTAGCTCAAAAACAACAGCCCTTCCCAGCGGGAAACACTATTGCCCGTGAAAAAAATCGGCAAACAAGCGATCGCCACAGCCACCATCACCGGGATATCGAGTCGTAGTGCTGCTGTCGAGATGGTGATACCCCCTGGTGCGATCGCGGCAGACAAGCCCAAGACTGCGAGAATATTAAAAATATTACTACCTACCACGTTGCCTACTGCAATATCCTGTTCACCGCGCAGACTGGCAATAACAGAAGTGGCTAATTCCGGCAAAGATGTTCCCAAAGCAATAATGGTTAAGCCAATTACTAATTGGTTGATTCCCATTGCCTGAGCAATCTTCGTAGCATTGATGACCAACAAGCGTGAACCGAAGAGCAATAAAGCGAAACCAACCAAGAGTAGCAGCAAATTGGTTAGACCTTGCGACCAAGACATTCTAATGCTTGTACCATATTCCTTAATATATTCATCTTGAACTTCTGGATTATTCTCTTTGTAGCTTTGGTAAATCAAAAATAGGGTATAGAGTACACCACCGATGAATAAGATAACGCCATCCGAGTTACCAATTGTGCCATCAAATCCGAAAAAAAACATCAGTACCGATACCCCAATCATGAGCGGTACATCTAATTGAATTAACTGAGAAGAAACTCTCAGGGGGGCAATAGTAGCAGAAATGCCCAAAATTAACAAAATATTACAAATGTTGCTGCCTACCACATTGCCTACCGCAATATCAGTGTGACCTGCTAGAGTAGAACGCAAAGCCACAGCCAATTCTGGTGAAGAAGTACCGTAAGCCACAACCGTTAAACCAATAACTAGGGGTGAGATTCCCAGCAGAGCAGCAAATTTCGACGCTCCCCGCACTAATGCCTCAGCACCTGCCACCAACAGTACTAGTCCGAGTAATAAAACAATCAGTGAAGTAATCATGCGATTTGGGATTTAGGAATGGGGATTGTCGCCACGGATAGATTCGTGGCTTGCAGATTGTTGAATTGGGAGAGGAAACAAATAAGCACAAAATTGGAGTTGTTTTGGAGACAAAGTTTACTGCTCCCTCTCCCCTTCCCCCCAAGGGGGGACACAGGAGGAGTAAAGGGAGTTGAGCTAGAACATTGACCAATCTCCAATCCATCAGGAGTAAAGCCTGTCGGTAGCCTTGTGGCTGTCTGTAAATCAAGCCTATGTGCCCTCAATTGAGCGCTCACCTTAACTCTGTTGATTAACCATCGCGATCAGCAGTGTTTTTGCATTTAATCTTTGCATTGGTTTGAGGGGTAAGTCAGTTACTCTCAAGCCAAAGACTCTCTATTATTTCATATATATAGTTTACCATCTGGTGGAACTACTGCCGTGGCATAGCTAATTTGGTAGTTTAGAAACAGATGGGAGAGACAAGGGAGACAAGGAAGACAAGGGGGTGAGCGAAAAAAAGGGTGGGGAGCGGAGGAGCGGAGGAGCGGAGGAGCGGAGGAAGAAGAGAGAACTGATAATTTTTGGATACAACGCTCAAGAAATCCCACCCAAAATTTCGTTCACCCGAGACAAGGAGGACAAGGAAGACAAGGGAGATGGGGAAAATTTCTATTCCACAGTCTTAGCTGTGTCGCTCCATTACCTATTCTATTTGTAAAAAATGATGGAAAAGCTTACTAAAAAAACTTTCTTCCCTTCTGCCTCCTGCCTTCTGCCTCCTGCCTTCTGCCTTCTTGCAATTTATGGTTGTGCCAAAAGAGTCATTCCCAGCACAACCGTAGTAAAAACTGAACCTGTAATGAAAGAGGAGTTGAGTCAGGTTAAGCCCTTGCCTGGGGAGCAAGAGGCTCAGAACCGGTGGACTCCTCAACTAGAAGCCGAGTTTCAGATGAGAGCCCGTGAGGCAATTAAGTATTATGCCGGTAGAGGCTACGGCAACACTCATGGAGAAAATGAGAAGCGTTCTTATCCCTTCGCCATGTTTGACTTTCTCGCTGGTAATCAAAAGCAGGCACTAGAGTTTTTGCAATCGGAAGACGCCGAAGCTAGAGATAACCGACATACTGGTGGTATTGACTACTATTATAGTTTCACCCTCAAAGTACAAATCAGAAAATACTTCTTCTTCGGGCAATTTCTCAACCCTGATTATCGACAGAGGATGTTTGCAGGAGCCAAGAAGTGGACAGAGGAAGACCCCAAAGGACGCCCTCACCCAATTTATGGTAAGGGTAAAGGGGGTAATGGTTGGGGTCCAGAGGTTCGGGGTGGCTGGGTTGATGGGCGTAATACCGACAATCTCAGAGCGATGCGCGAAGTAGGGGTTTACCTGATGGCAGAGGAAACAGGTAATGAAGATACCAGGCTGCTCTACAAACAGAAGCTTCACCGATATGTCTGGGCACTTTATCACATCGGCATGGGAGAATGGGACTCAGAGAATTACCTTGGTCACACTTTTGCTGCTTACCTCAATCTCTACGATTTTGCCCAAGACCAAGAAGTAAAACAATTAGGTAAGGCCGCTTTGGATTGGATGGCGGCAGCTGCTGCTTTGAAATATTATCGGGGAGGTTTTGGGGGACCGACTAAGCGGGATTACGGCAAAGGTAATGTAGTCTACGGTTCCAATACGGCTCGTCTATTCTCCCTCTATTTTGGGGATGTTACTTCGCCTAATCCTAAGCCAGAACGGGATATAATTCACCTAATTACTAGTAACTATCGACCACCAGCAGCGGTAGTGGCACTGGCACGGAAGCAGTTTGACAAGCCAGTGGAAATTTTGGCGACTAAACCTATCTATGAAAACTGGAAACCGGGAGGTGAGGAACAACCAGCCTATTGGGAAACTAGTTTTTTTAGCAATACCTATCAACTGGGTACTGTAGCTGCTAAGTTTGCCGATGGTGATGTGGGAACATTCAAGTTAA